>JAQXSU010000128.1 GCA_029219125.1 Bacillota bacterium | reverse complement strand
CAGAATACGGGCTGACACTGACGGAGGAGCAGGCAGAGGCGCTGGCCGTCAGCCGGCAGGAGAATCTCCGGTCTGCCGGCAGGATTGAGTTCGGGGGCGGTATCATCCGCCTTCTGGCCGAGGCCTTCTGCGATTCTCCCTATGTAAGCCGGCAGAACTGGGAAGAAACTCTCCACGATTTGCTGGAACTGTTCTATTCTTTCAAAAATGAGACCTGGGATGCGGTCAGCGACAGAGATCTGATTGCATTCATGCGGCAGGCATTTAACGGCAGCTGCGGCGGCTCGCTGGAGCTTCTGGCAGATCGGGAACTGCCGGCTTTCTCAGAACAGATTCATAAAGGAGGAAAGCTATGAACTACATCGAGGCAAGCTGCTGCCTGGACGAAACACGGCTCAGTCAGAGAGACTATACCCTTTCCCTGATCCGGCTGGCCTGCAGGCAGGAGCTGCTGACGGAAGAAGGGGTCCATGATATAAAAAGGCAGCTGCTGGAACTGGTGGCGGAACGAACAGAGGCATGGAACCATGGCGAAAGCAGCTCTGTCCGCATCGAACAGGCACAGGATTTCCTGGAGTCAATTCTGTTCGTTATGGGAGTGCAGCTGAAGGCAGAATCTTCCTCAGACCGGGCACTGGAAACGTTGAAAACAGAGCCCCTGCGAATCTGTTTTGAGAAGGGAATGGAAAGGGTGAAACGCAAGATAGCCATTTCCCACCTGCTGCAGCGGCGGATGGGGAAAAATCTGTTTTCTTCGCAAAACGTATTCTTCCGGGAAACCTTCACAGCAGGCATCGATGGTTTTTTTCGGCTGTACAACCCGGAGTTTGCTGCCCATGAGATTCATATCACGGCGGATTATCCACTCTGCGCCGGCAGGCCGGAGCTGCAGGGCGTCGAATTCATCGAGCAGTATCTCAGCTGCGGGGAGGCGGAAAATCTTTTTTTATGTTCTTTTGATCCGGATCGTGTCCACTGTCTTCTTACCGCACTGACACCGGGGTATGATGAGATTCCCATGAATCTGTTCGAACCGGTGTTTCTGACCGCCCTTGGTCTGGTGCTGACCGATGGTGACCCGGAGAGTCTGCATCTGACGAATGAAAATCTGCGTACCCTGTACAGGATATTCAGCGGAAGAAACCGCGATGAGACAGAGCGGATTCTCCGAAATGCTCTGTCAGGGCTGAAAGAGGCGTGTTCCATACCGAAGCTGGCGCTGGAATACGGCAGCCTGTGCATACCGTTTCTGTCTTCCAATGTGCAGAATGGAGTTTCTTATCACAGTCTTGACAAAATATTTTTGAAAATGCCTTGACTTTCCCCCTGGTGGAAGGTATAGAATCATGCCACAGGAGGTAAGAGATATGCTGGAAATCAGGAATTTAACGAAAACCTATAAAGGGGGAAAGCGGGCGGTTGACAATCTGAGCCTGCAGGTGGAAGCCGGAGATATCTGCGGCTTCATCGGACATAATGGAGCGGGAAAGACGACCGCAATTAAATGTATCGTGGGGATCCACGATTTTGATCAGGGAGAGATCAAGGTGGACGGAGTTTCTGTCCGGGCAAACCCGATGTACTGTAAATCGGTGCTGGCGTATGTACCGGACAATCCGGATCTGTATGAGTATCTGACAGGGATTCAGTATCTGAATTTCATGGCGGATATTTTCGGAATTCCGGAAGATGTGCGGCAGAAGAGAATCGAAAAAGAGGCTTCGGATCTGGGATTGCTGGCTGCGCTGGGCGATCTGATTTCATCCTATTCTCATGGTATGAAACAGAAGCTGGCGCTGATCGGTGCGCTGATTCACAAACCAAAGCTGCTGATCCTGGATGAACCTTTCGTGGGGCTGGATCCTGCCGCTTCCCTGATGCTGAAACAGAAAATGCATGAACTGTGTGCAAACGGGTCTGCCGTATTCTTTTCCACCCATGTGCTGGATGTGGCGGAAAAGCTCTGCAATAAAGTGGTGATCATTAAAAACGGACAGCTGGTAGCAGCCGGAGATACCGGAGAACTGACCGGGGGTGCGTCCCTGGAATCTGTATTCATGGAGGTGGCCTGCGATGCTGAAGCAGATTCGATATCTTAGCCGCATCCAGCTGTGTAATCTGCTGGGGCTGAATGAGATCCGCCATACGAAGGATAAAAGCAGAAGGATGCGTTATCTGGGACTGGCGCTGGCTTGGCTGGTGGTGGGGGGAATGATGTGCGCATATATTGTGATGCTGTCCTTCGGTCTGACGGAGATGGGGATGGGAGAGATCGTGCCGGTGTATCTTTCTGCCATGTGCAGTCTGGCCATTCTGATCTTTACATTTTTTAAAGCAGGAAGTGTGATTTTTCCTGTGCATTCCTATGAGATTCTGGTTTCACTGCCGGTATCGCAGACAGCCATCGTGATCAGCCGTTTTCTGACCATGTATGTGTCCAATCTGCTGCTGTGTCTTCTGATTATGATACCCGGAATGGCAGTGTATGCGCTGAAGCTTCATCCGTCTTTGGGATTTTATCTTTACGGAATTCCGGGTATGATTCTGCTGCCTCTGCTTCCGCTGACGCTGGCAACTGCAGCAGGTGCCGGAATCACTGCGGTCACCAGCAGAATGAAACATAAAAGTCTGGCTGCTTCCGGTCTGATGATTCTGATTATGATCTGTGTTCTGGCAGTCAGTATGCGGTGGAGCGGGGAGCAGGGCGAGATTACAAAGGAAATGCTAATTAACTTTGCGGACGTTATGAAAGAAAAAGTCGGGCAGATCTATCCGCCTTCCATATGGTTCGGAGAGGGAATAACCAGCGGAAATACCGGTGCATTTCTCCTGTTTGCAGGGGTATCTGCCGGTGCATTTCTGGTTCTGGTTCTTGTACTGCAGCACTGGTTTCTTCCAATCTGCACAGCCTTGCATGCTGTGGTACGAAAAAACGATTATCAGATGGGAAGACTTCGTGCAGGTTCGGTGACCGCTGCGCTGTGGAAGAAGGAAATCAAAAGATATCTGGCATCCACGATCTATGTGAGCAACACGGTGGTGGGATATCTGCTGATGGTTCTGGCGGCGGCAGCATTGCTGTTTGCAGGACCGGAAAAGCTGGAAGCCATGCTGGGCTTTCCCGGCCTGGTGAGCAGCATGCTGCCTCTTCTGCTGGCCATGACGGCATCTGTCATGCCAGTCACATCGTGTGCCGTGTCCATGGAGGGAAAGCAGTGGTGGATTCTCCAGTCGCTTCCGGTCCGGGGAAAGGAGATATGGGACGGAAAAATTCTGCTGAACCTGACGGTAGCACTGCCATGCTGGGCGGCAGCCGTGATTCTCAGTATTCTGGCTTTGCATCCGTCTCTTGCGGAAGGTTTCTGGATTGCGGTCATTCCACTGGTCTATATCCTCTTCACATCCGTCCTGGGTATTGCCGTGAATCTGGCTATGCCGATCTTCGACTGGGAAAGCGATGTACGTGTGGTAAAGCAGAGTGCGTCTACCATGGTAACCATGCTGATCGGCATGGTCAGCGCAGCAGCCCCTGCGCTGGTTCTCTTTTTCGCCGGCATGGAGTACCGGACGGTGGTATACGGTGCGGTGACTGCTGTCATTCTGGCTGCTGCAGGTGTGATTTACGGAATCATCTGTAGGAAGGACACCTGCACGGTGTAAATCCGTCAGTGTGAAATACGTCAGTGTAAACCCGTCAGTGTGAATCGGTCAGTCCAGAAAATCTGCCACCAGGTATTTCATCCCCTTTCCGCTTTCCACGAAAGGAAGCTGAATGATGGAGTGGCTCGGTTCCGAATTTCCTTCCACCAGACAGGCACCGTCCTGCGTGATGGCCACGTCCCAGCCAACCATACCGGCGCCGCCGGTTTTCTCTGCAGCCAGGCGAAGGGCAGCTTTTTCGGTGACTGCGAGAACCTTATCCCAGTTTGGAAGCTGAAATCCCAGTGTTGCAAGACCGGAAACCGGGTGCAGCGGATAGTGGTTTCCGTCCAGGTCGATGGCGTCCATGCAGGTGATGCCGGTTTTCGTATCCACGGAGGCGATGATACCGCCGGCGTGGAAGTTATCTACCAGATCTCCACGGCCCATGCGGAAACCGGCGTATACATGGTGGCATTCCGGGCTTCCGTCTTCATCGGCATCCACGATGGTCAGAACCCGGACTGTATTCACAGAGCCGGGATTGAAGGCTGCGATATCCGGGTGCTGCACGATACATTCTTCGCAGATCATTTTCTTTCTGTCCATGAGATCCTCGTAGACTGCCTGCATGTCGGGATAATCTGCGAAGCGGATCCGGACGATGCCTTTCCCCTGGGTGGAGGAAAGAGGTTTGCATATGAGCTGGTCCAGCCCGTCGCATTTTGCACAGAAATCTTCGAAAGAAAGATCCCGATTCAGAAACCAGATGCGGCCAAAGAGGTCGTCGAATTTTTTCGCAAAGCGGCCCTTCTGCAGCAGCGTTTTAATGGCAGTCGGGTCGGGATTGTATTTGAAGGAAAGGGACTCGAACACGCCCAGGGTGAAATATTCCCTCTGTTCTTCCTCCGTCCGTTCGTACAGGTGGAACCGGTAGTAGTCTTTATAGGAACTGCCGCAGTTCTTGCGTGCCTGCCGCATCTTTTCCTCTGCACCCAGGCGGCTCCAGCCGGTGGCCTCCATGACCACTTCGATGGCGTGCTCTGTCTCCGCTTCGTTGCGTGCCCTGGCGGCAGCCGCATTTTTTTGAACCTGCGCCATCTGCGTTTCGCTGCGGGTCCAGAGCCGTTTTTTCGCATAATACTTATAGGAAATGCCTTCTTTCTTCGCCTTTTTCATGGCCGCCACGGTTTCTTCCCGGGTCCAGCCGGAGGCCTGGCATACATAGTCGATATACTCCTGTTCTTTCATGCGCTTGCGAAAAAAACGCTCAGGATAATGCACAATGTAATTGATGGAATCTTTCAGTGACATTCTTTGCCCTCCCTGCCTGATGATGCAGCTGTAATTAGAAAGAGCTGCCACAGGTGGGTGACAGCTCTCTGACTTGTAATATAAGCTTGGACTTATATTTTTCGCCGAAGACTATAAATACGTTATGCCTCCGGAGTTTCTGCTGCCGCGGCAGCTTCATTTTCTTTCAGGATCTTTTCGTACTCGGCGAAAATAGCGTCCTTGATCTTGTTTCTCGTTTCAGAAAGCAGGGGATGCGCAATGTCCCTGAAATCGCCTTCACCCATTTTTCGGCTTGGCATTGCAACAAAAAGCCCGTTCTGTCCTTCGATGATCTTCACGTCATGTACAACGAACTCGTCATCGAACGTAATAGAAACGATTGCTTTCATTTTTCCCTCGTCGCTTACTTTACGAATTCTAACATCAGTAATCTCCATAGTGTTCCACCTTTCTCGCATTCTACTACAGTGACTTGATTATAAACCAAATTTCCCCAATTATCAAGGCGATTCGGACTTTTTCCATTTAATACAAAATTTTGCGGAAGGAGATAAAATATTTCTGTCGTTTTCCATGGGAAAAACACGATACTTTCTCTTTGATTTACAGAAAGATTATGGTACAATATATAAAGAAATAGTCTGTCGACCCTGTTTGGGGGTGGACAAAAGCCTCATTTCGAGGTATCATCTTAATCTGGAGGCGAACACAGAAATGATCAACTTATCTGAGTTTCAGAATATACACTGTATCGGTATCGGCGGTATCGGACTTTCAGCCATTGCGGAG
>JAQXSU010000127.1 GCA_029219125.1 Bacillota bacterium | reverse complement strand
AGGAACAAGTCCTCCTTTTCCGTTTCACAAAAAAAAATCCACCATACAGACAGTGTACAGTGGATTTTATAAAAAACCTATTAACCAAAGGTTAGTATTTTCAGTTCTTTTCCAGACGCTCGTAGATCGCATCCAGTTCCTTCGTCAGCAGCAGGTCTCTGCCGAAGTTGTTCTCCTTGGCGTATTCCTCAATGGTCACGCCCACATAGGACTGGAACGTCTCTGCATCCATGCCGACTGCTTCCAGCATGTCATCCAGACCCTTCTGATATTCGTCTTGTGTCAGAACCATATCTTCCTTCTCTGCAATGGCGAAGGTAATCATCTCGTTCTTCACCTGATTCTGGGCAGCCAGGCGGATCTGCTCATCAAACTCTTCCTGGGTCATGGCGAAAACCTCATCCAGGAACACTTCCCATTCTTCATAGCCATACTGCTGTGCAGAGCTTCTGTACTGGGTGTCCAGAACCGCGGACACCTCATTCACTCGTTCTTCCGGATACTGCAGCACTTCCGTCTCCTCGCTGAGTTTGGAGAAGATCTCGTTCTTCAGATCATACAGCTGTTCATCATATTCCAGCTGCTCCAGTTCCTTCTTCACAGCTTCTCTGTACTCTTCCACCGTCTTCGCATCGCTGTTGGCCTTGACGAATTCCTCATCCAGCTGCGGAGTCACTTCCACTTCCTTGCTGAGAACGGTTACCACGAAGGTCACAGGCTGACCGGACAGTTCCTCATTCACCTCATACGGATCCGGGAACTGCAGATTCAGGGTCACAGGCTCGCCGATGGTGGCGCCGTAGATTCCCTCCTGGAATCCGTCAATCATGTTGGCAGCGCCCAGGGTCAGCTGATATTCATCACTGTTCATTCCATCCTGAGTGGATCCGTCAGACAGGGTTCCTTTATAGGAGATCTTCACGGTATCGCCCTTCTCCACGGTACCCTCCGTCACACTCTCGGTGGTTGCCGCATCCTCCAGACGGGACTGGATCTCTGCGTCCACATCCTCATCACTGATTTCCACCACCGGTTCCGTCGTAGTATACACATTGTAGTCCGGCAGAGTGATGTACTCTTCCAGATTCAGTCCTTCATACGGATTTTCGATTTCCGCTGCCTTCTCGCCGCAGCCGGTCAGCCCGAAGAGGCATACGCTCAGCAGCAGAATCAGCATCATTGCAATACTTTTTTTCATTGGTTTTTCCTCTTTATTTTCTTTTTGTTTTTTTGACTTCGCAAAATCTGTTCGCCCGATTTTTTTCGGACATCTACTATTGTACCATAGAATCGATGAAATTCCTATCCCTTTTTCTTCTTTTTGTTTCCGCTGACCACCACATAGACCATCATCAGCACCGTAGAAGCATACGGAATGATGGAAGTCAGGTCAGCCGGCACGCCCACGCTCTGCAGACGCAGGCCCAGAGCCTGCAGGAATCCGAAGAGCAGCGCCGCCAGAAATACCTTCGGCGGATTGGCCATACCGAACAGCACACAGGCAAAGGCGATGAAGCCCCGGTCTCCGCTCATGCCCTCGGTAAACATGGTCAGATATCCCAGAGACAGGTGTGCCCCTGCGAATCCGCAGAAGATGCCGCAGAGGACGCTGGCCAGGAATTTCATTTTCACCGGACTGACACCGGCAGTTTCCAGAGACTGGGGATGCTCCCCGGCTGCCCGCATCCAGAAGCCGTACGGCGTCCGGTACAGAAAGAGCCAGGTGAGAAATACCAGGACCCATGTCACATAGACGAATACTGAATTATCGTTCAGCAGAGGTCCCAGGAACGGAATATGATCCAGGAAGTCCAGGTGGATCTTCGGCAGACCCACGATTCCCTTATCGGAAAAGGTTCCCTTCACGCCGAAAATGGAACGGAGCAGATATACGGTCAGTGCACCGGCAAAGGTATTCAGCGCCATGCCGATGATAAACTCGTCACTTTTCAGCTTCACCACAAACAGCGCAAAGAACAGGCCCACCAGGATGCCCATGGCCACAGCCGCCACCACCCCCAGCGCTGCGCTGGACAGGGTGAAGCTGACAGCCACCGCCACGAAAGCCCCCATCAGGATCATGCCGTCCATACCGATGTTCATGATGCCTGCATGCTCGGTCAGAAGTCCTCCCATGGCGGCCAGCACCACCGGCGTGGCAGATCGGAGGGTATTCTGCAGAAGTCCCATGTTAAACACTTCTAAAATCTGATTCATCCCTTCTGCACCTCCTTTTCCCCATCCATGGTGATTTTTTTACGTGCTTTCTTCTGAAGCTGCCATGCACTGAAGGCTCTGGAAATACCGCCTTCCGCAGCCATCAGGAAAATGATGATGGCGAAGATGATATCCGAAAGTTCGTGGGAGATTCCCGTGGAAAGCTCCATGGCCCCGGCGCCGATATCGATGACTGCGAAGAAGAAGCTCATGAGAATAATCCCCAGCGGACTGTAATTCATGATCATGGCCACCAGCATGCCGTCGAAGAAGAAATCATTGCTGATGGTAGGCAGGAACCGGTGCTGGTATCCGTATACCTCAAACATGCCCACCAGACCACAGATGGCACCGGAAGCCACCATGGCCCAGATCATGATCTTATCCTTTTTCAGACCGGAGAAAAATGCAAAACGCGGATTTTCTCCCGTCACCTTCATTTCCAGTCCGATGCTTGTCTTCTCCATGATGTACCAGCAGAGGAAGGCGATGACCGCACTGTAAAAGATGGCCGTACTCAGATTGGACCGGGCGATGACCTGTCCGAACACAAAGTTATCCGGCACCGCATCGGTTGCCCCGGAGATGCCCTTGTCCGCAGATTTCAGCGGTCCGTTGCACAGCCAGGTGCAGAAGTAGATGGCCACCGAATTCAGCATGATGGTGGTGATAACCTCGCTGACATTCAGCTTCACCTTCAGGACTGCCGGAACCCAGGCATAAAAGCCACCTGCGATGATGGCTGCCGCAAATGCCAGAGGCACCACGATCACCGGCGAAAGGCCGCAGAGCCAGATGCCCACCACCGTGGCTGCCATACCGCCCAGATACAGCTGTCCTTCTCCGCCCACATTGAACAGGCCGGCTTTGGCACCCACCGCCGTAGCCAGACCGGTCAGACAGAGGGTCAGCATCTTGGCCAGGGTGTTTCCGAATACTCTGGAGGAACCGAAGGCGCCCTTCAGCATGGCACTGTAGCCGGCTGCCGGATTATACCCGGTCACCAGCATCAGCAGTGCGCCGATGAGAAAGGCGGCCAGAATACTGAGGGCCAGCGATACCAGATAGTTCCGGTTGTCTGCTATTTTTTTCAGAATGCCCTTCATTTCTATGCGTCCTCCTTTCTGTTTCCTGTCATATAGTAACCGATTTCCATTTTATCGATTGAACCTGCTTCAAACTGGCAGGTAACTTTTCCTTCATACAAGGTGATCACTCTGTCTGAGAGCCGCAGCACCTCGTCCAGATCCGCACTTACCAGCAAAATCGCACAACCTTCGTTCCGCTTTGCCACGATCTGCTTATGGATAAATTCCATGGCGCCGATATCCACGCCCCGGGTCGGCTGGGCGATGACCAGAATCGGCGTATCGAAGGAAAACTCCCTTGCCACCACTACCTTCTGCATATTTCCCCCGGACAGAGAACCGGCCCCGGTCTCGATACCGGCCCCCCGCAGGTCGTATTTTGCGAAGAGGTCAGAGGCGTAACGGGCGATGGAGGACTGGCGCAGATGGATGCCTTTTTTCGCGAACTCCGGCCGCCGCTCTTTTCCGATGATCAGATTTTCCTTCACCGTGGACTGACTGGATACCCCGGTGGCGATCCGGTCTTCCGGAATGTGGGCAAGGCCCATGGCCCGGATCTCGCCCGGCGTTTTGCCGGATGCATTCTGTCCTGCGATGTGAATCTCTCCGCTGCGGAGCGGACGCATGCCGGTAATCACCTCCAGCAGTTCGCTCTGGCCGTTGCCTTCGATGGCTGCAATGCCCAGGATCTCTCCTGCCCGGACCTGCAGAGAAACGCCGTTGACTGCCGGCAGCCCCCTATTGTCGTCTGCATGGACATCCTGCACATCGATGAGGACCTGTCCCGGCGTGCCGGTCTTTTCCAGCTGATCCAGCAGCACGTCCCGGCCCACCATCATGGACGCCAGGATCCGCTCGTTGACATTCTTCGTTTCTTCCACGCCGATGAGCTTTCCCTGCCGCATGACGCCTACCCGGTCGGAAATTGCCATGACTTCATAAAGCTTATGGGTGATGATGATCACCGTCATGTCCTTTTCTTTCACAATGCGGCGGATGACCGTGAAGAGTTCCTCCGTCTCCTGGGGCGTCAGCACTGCCGTCGGTTCGTCCAGAATCAGGATTTCCGCACCGCGGTACAGGGTCTTCAGGATCTCCACCCGCTGCTGCAGGCCCACGCTGATCTCACCGACTGTCGCTTTCGGATCCACCTTCAGCCCGTATTCGGCCACCAGGTTTTCCGTTTCTTTTTCTGCTTTTTTCAGATCATAAAAAAAACCCATCTTCCGCGGCTCACGACTCAGCACGATGTTCTGCGCCACCGTAAAGGACGGTACCAGCATGAAATGCTGATGCACCATACCGATGCCGGCCGCAATGGATTCTCCCGGTTCATGGCGGGTCAGCTTCCGGCCCTTTATGTATATTTCGCCGCTGGTCGGGGTGTGGATCCCATAGAGGATGTTCATCAGCGTACTCTTGCCGGCTCCGTTTTCGCCCACCAGTGCGAAAACCTCGCCTTTCCGGATGTCCAGAGAAACATCATCGTTGGCCAGTACCCCCGGAAACTGCATGGAAATATGATCAAATTGAATTATGGTATCCTGCACCTTCTGTTCCCCCATTTCCTGTTCTGTGCGGCCGGCCGGACCGGTCCCGCACCTTAAAACGAAAAGAAGGCGCAGCGCATGAAACGCTACGCCTTTTTCAGCGATATTTAATGATTCTGACTTGTATTTTGCTGCTACTGTCTCGTGGTTTCCACTTCGATCTCACCGTTGATGATCTTTCCCGCCAGCTCTTCCACTTCACTCTTCAGAGAGTCAGGAACCTGCTGGGTGGATTCTTCATCACCGTAAGCGATGGAGATGTATCCGTTGGCCATATCGGTCACCAGAACCTTACCGCCTTCCCATGTGCCGTTGTCAGCGAATTCTGCGATGGCATCATAGATGGACTGACCTACTTCCTTCTTCATGGAGCAGATGATCACGTCGTCATATTCCGGGTTGGTCAGCTTCTGGTCCGCATCCACACCGACAGCGTAGAAGCTCTTCTCCTGTGCCGCTTCGAAAATACCGTTTCCGGTGTTTCCTGCCACATTGAAGATCACGTCAGCGCCCTTGTCTGCCAGGGTCAGTGCACATTCCTTACCCAGAGCCGGGTCTTCATAGTCGCCTGCAATGATGGTTTCCACCTTAATATCAGGATTTGCATACTTGGCACCCTGCTTATAGCCTACCAGGAAGTCGCCGATGACGTCTCCGTCATCTCCGCCTACAGCACCGACTACGCCGGTTCTGGACATGGCTGCAGCGATGTAGCCTGCCAGGAAGGAACCTTCATTCTGCGCATAAGTGATGCACAGCAGGTTCGGGATGTCCGCAATGGTTTCCACCGGATTATCTACGAAGATGAACTTCGTGTCCGGATATTCCGGTGCAACTTCCTCAATCTCATAGCATTCCCAGCCTACTGCCACTACGAAGTCGGAGACTTCAGCGGCATCCATCAGCTTCTGCTTGATTCCCTCGTTGTTGCACTCTATATAGTTTACAGTAATCCCCTTGTCTGCTGCCAGCCGGTCCGCACCGTCCTTGGCGGAGTCATTGAAGGACTTATCGCCAAATCCTGCGGAAACGACAACGGTCACAGTCAGGGCATCGTCGTCTGCCTCTTCTCCGCCGCAGCCCACCAGAGCGAACAGGGACAGAATCAGAGCCAGAACAACTAAAAGTGAAATACTCTTTTTCATTTTTTCCTCCGTTATCATAGAATAGAAAAATTCCAACGTATACATTATACCATCAGGGATGAAAAAAAGCAAGAAAAAACCCGCAGCACCTGGAATGCCCGGGTTTTTCCCATTTTCTTTTATTTTTTCCCCAGATATGCTTCCTGAATTTTCGGGTCTTTGATCAGGTCGCTGGCCTTACCGGAAGCGGTGATGACGCCCTGCTCCAGCACGTAGGCTTCATCTGCCACAGACAGCGCCTTAAAGGCATTCTGCTCCACCAGCAGAATGGTTTTCCCCATGGCTTTGATCTCTTTGATGATCTCAAAGATGGTATTGATCAAAAGCGGTGCCAGTCCCAGGGACGGTTCGTCCAGAAGGATCAGCTCCGGGGAGGACATGAGTCCCCGACCCATGGCCAGCATCTGCTGCTCCCCGCCGGAAAGTGTTCCTGCAATCTGCTTTTCTCTTTCCTTCAGCCGCGGAAAGAGTTCATACACTCTTTCGAAGTCCGCTTCAATTCCTTTTTTGTCATTTCTCAGATACGCGCCCATCTTCAGGTTTTCCTGCACCGTCAGATTGGCGAAAATGATCCGGCCTTCCGGCACCTGGCAGATGCCGCTTTTCACCACATTGTGGGCCTGGGTCGGCAGGGGTTTTCCTTCAAACTCGATGGAGCCCTGATATTTCACGATGCCGCTGATGGAATTCAGGAGGGAGGATTTGCCTGCGCCGTTGCTGCCGATGATGGTCACAATGTTGCCTTTCTGCACATCGATGTCCACACCGCGGATGGCATGAATGCCTCCGTAATATACGTTCAGGTCTCTGACTTTCAGCATTCTATTCTTCCTCCTTTCCCAGATACGCTTCTACTACATCCTTGTTGTTCTGAATCTCCGACGGTACGCCCTCTGCCAGGAACTTACCGAAGTTCAGCACATAGATCCGGTCGCACAGGTTCATGATCAGATCCATATGATGTTCGATGATCAGCACGGTCAGATGGAATTTATCCCGGATTTCCTTAATCAGATCCAGCAGGGCCAGCGTTTCTTCCGGGTTCATGCCGGCTGCCGGTTCATCCAGCAGCAGCAGCTTCGGATCCAGCGCCAGCGCCCGGGCGATTTCCAGCTTTCTCTGCAGACCGTACGGCAGATTGGCCGCTGCCATTTCCCGGTAGTCCCACAGACCCATCATTTTCAGAAGTTCTTCTGCTTTTTCACGCAGCTGTTCTTCCTGGCTGGTGATCTTCTTCGCCCACGGAAGAACTACCTTCGTAAACGGGATATTTCTCGGCAGGAAAGAGACTCCCAGACCGTAGTCCGCGCTTCTGTGACAGGCGGTCAGTACGTTCTCGTAGACCGACAACTTCTTAAACAGACGGATGTTCTGGAAGGTACGGGTAATACCCGCTTCGGCGATCTGGAACGGCTTCATGGGATGCCAGAACAGTCTCCGTTTCGCCCCTTCGATGATTCCGCTGCCGTACGGGTCCGCCTCTGCGATGACCTGATCCCCGAAGGTAATGGTTCCTTCCGTCAGGGAATACACTGCGGTAATCAGATTGAAGATGGTGGTCTTACCGGCACCGTTCGGTCCGATCAGTCCGAATATTTCTCCTTCTTTTATGGTGAAGCTCACATCTCCCACGGCGGTCAGACCGCCGAATCGCTTCGTTACATGATCCAGTTTCAATACATCTTTCATGCCGTTTCACCTTCTTCCTGCAGCACCGGCGGTTCATTCTTCTTACCCTTCTTGCCCTTGCCGCCGGACAGTTTTCTCTTCGCCCATCTTGCCACATCGGTCAGCTCCATGCCGCCCATGAGACCCTGCGGCCGCGTAATCATTACCAGAATCACCGCTGCGCCGTAGAATACGAGACGCCAGCTGGCGAAGGCACGGAACAGTTCAGGAATAAAGGTCAGGAAAAACGCACCGATGACGCTTCCGCCGATACTTCCCAGACCGCCGAAGATCACCATGATGGTCAGCTCGGTGGATTTTGTCAATTGGAACATCAGCGGCTGCAGATAGCCCAGATAGTGTGCATACATGGCACCGCCGATGGCTGCGTAGGCAGCAGAAATGGCGAAAGAAATCATTTTGTAACGAAATACATTGATGCCGATGGCCTGCGAAGCCAGCTCCTCTTCCCGGATGGCGATCATGTTGCGGCCGTGGCGGGAATGGATCAGCAGGACCATGGCGACCACCGCCAGGAAGCAGATGACCAGCACCATTTCAAAGGTGGTGACCATCGGAATGGAAGACAGACCTCTGGCGCCGCCGAAAAAGTCCAGGTTGTCGAAGATCAGACGGACTGATTCACCGAATCCCAGGGTGGCGATACAGAAATAGTCTCCCTTCAGTCCCAGGGTGAAGTACCCGATGATGAAGGACATGATCATGGCGACCAGGGCGCCGAGAACCATGGCAACCAGGAACGGCATATGATAATGTAACGTACAGATTGCCGACACGTAGGCGCCGATGGCCATGAAGCCGGCATGACCGAAGGAAAACAGGCCCGTGAAACCGGTCAGCAGGGAAAGCCCCAGTACCACCATCAGGTTGACGCCAACCAGAATGAGTATACCTTCGATATAAAACCAACTGAACATACACCCACCTCCTTATGCCTTGTCTTCCGTGATCTTGCCCATGATGCCCGACGGCTTGATGACAAGAACGACGATCAGCAGTGAAAAAGCGATCAGGTCTCTGTAGTTGGAGGCGATATAGCCTGCGCCGAAGGTCTCGATGAGTCCCAGCAGAATGGAACCGATCACGGCGCCCGGCAGGCTTCCCAGACCGCCGAAGACGGCTGCTACGAAAGACTTGTTGGTGATGACACCGATCTGCGGATATACGGTATATTTCATGCCGAAAAGCATTCCGGCCACACCGGCAAGCATACCGCCCAGCAGGAAGATCACGAAGATGATCCTGTTTACGTTGACGCCCATCAGATTGCTGCCTTTGGCACTGTAGGAACAGGCACGG
Organism: Bacillota bacterium; assembly: GCA_029219125.1. Lineage (GTDB taxonomy): Bacteria > Bacillota > Clostridia > Peptostreptococcales > Anaerovoracaceae > RGIG7179. Next base: position 15,339 of record JAQXSU010000127.1, on the reverse strand, counting down.
ATGGCCAGTCCGACCTTGGTCTTTTCAATGATGAATACCAGCAGCACCAGGCTGATGGCTGCAATAACGAACATGAGCACATCGATTCTGCTGATGGAAATGCTGCCGAAGGTGAACGGCTCTCTGGAGATCATCTGCGGATACGTGCGGAAGGTCGGTCCGATCGTTACGATAACCAGATTTTCCAGGAAAATGGAAGCACCCATGGCGGAGATGATGAAGTATAAGCCCGGCGCATTTCTCTTTCGCAGCGGGCGGTAGGCGATCTTTTCGAGAACCACTGCCACCAGACCTGCCAGCAGGGCAGCGATGATCAGCGCCCCCAGGAACGGCATGCCGCCGATCAGCGTCACTGCGTACAGGCCGAAGTATGCACCCAGCATGATTACGCCGCCGTGGGCAAAGTTTGAAAAGTTCAGAATACTGTAAACCAGTGAATAGCCTACTGCCATCAGTGCGTAAATGCTGCCGATGGACAAGCCGTTAATAAACTGTTGAATAAAAACACTCAAGGGTTTCCCTCCTTTCCTCCTGCGAGGTTTTTTTGAAAAAGGGGCAGACCATGCTGCCCCTTTTCACAAGCTCTGTTTTTTCGTTTTCTTAGTTTTCAGGTGTATATCTCATGATGAACTTGTACTCATATCCGTCTGCTGCGGAGTCGCTCGGCACGATCTGCTGAATGGCGGCTTCCTTGCCAACCGGATCGTGAGTATCTTCGCCCAACTTGATGGTTCCGGTTACGCCGGCAACCTCTACCTGTGTCAGTGCTGCAGCGATGGCTTCGGAATCTGCACTGCCTGCCTTTTCGATGGCGGCGATCAGAACCTGAAATGCGTCGTGTACCATGTAGGCGTTGATTTCCGGTGCACTGCCGTATTCTTCAGTGTAAGCAGCCGTTACTTCCGATGCTGCAGGGTCATTATAGTCGAAGTGGTTTACCACATAGCTTCCGTTGATGGCGTCTCCTGCCATTTCAAACAGAGTGTCAGAAGGCCAGCCGTCGCCGCCCATCAGGATGGCGTCGATGCCCAGGTCTCTGGCCTGGTTAGCGGACAGTGCCACTTCCTTATAGAAGTAAGGCATCAGGATAACGTCCGGATCTGCTTCTTTGATCTTCGTCAGCTGCGGTCTGAAATCCGTGTCCCCGGACTTGAAGCCTTCCTGGGCCACAACCTTGCCGCCCTTGGCTTCGAAGGTTTCCACGAAGAACTGGGTGAAGCCCTGAGAATAGTCACTTGCCACGTCGTACAGAACGGCTGCGGTCTTGGCGCCCAGCTCATCTGCTGCGTAGCCGCCTGCCACTGCACCCTGATACGGGTCGGTGAAGCATACACGGAAGTTGAATGCGTTGACGGATCCATCGTTATTCACGGTGATGTCCGGGTTGGTTGCAACCGTTGCGATATCAGGTACTTTTCCTTCGTTCAGCGCACCCTTGATGGCGATGGCTGCTGCGGAAGCGTTCGGTCCCAGAATCGCACATACCTTATCGTTGGCAATCAGTCTCTTGACTGCGTTTACGGACTCGTTGGCGTCGCCCTTGGTATCATATTTTACCAGTTCCAGCTTCTTACCCAGCACACCGCCGGCTTCATTCTGCTGGTCGATGTACATCTGCAGTGCCTGGCTTTCACAGGTTCCCCACGGCGCCTGGTCACCGGTCAGTGCGCCGATCCAGCCAACCTTGATCACATCGGATTCCGCTGCATCTTCGCCGCTGCTGCCGCAGGCTGCCATGCTGAAGACCATGATCAATACCAACAATACGGATAATAACTTCTTCATACCATTTCTCCTCTCTTTCTCCGCTTCACACTGCCGGCCTGCACGCCTGCACGCCGGCCCGCCTGCAGTGCTTCTGCGAAAATATCAATCATACAATTACACTTTTCCGGCAGGACCCCTCCTGCCGAATGCCCTTTACACTCTGATTATACGGACAGGATTCACAAAACTTCACACGACTTCAAAAAGTTTCATACCGCTTCAATTTGCTTCAAATCGCTTCGGAAATCTTCAAAAAACGAACACTTTTTTCACTTGCCCGTCACAATTTGAGCGGATATACTATAGATATACGGTAAACGGTATAGGAAATGAGAGTGGAAACGGAAGCGGAAAGGGCAACAGACGGGGAAGGAGGAAGACGGACATGCAGAAAAACACACGGCTTTTTCTCATGGTAGCGGCCAGCTCCATCGCATCACAGATCTATGTCAACATGTTCGTAGACGGCTTCATCATCGCCCTCTCCGTGGTAATGATGGGAATCTTCCTATATATCTTCAAGGATCTGGACAGCGTGAAGGCATGCCTGCTGATCGGCATCTTCTCCCCACTGGTCCGCCTTCTCATCGTGCTGTGGCAGGGCGAAAACCTGCTGCCTGCTGCGAAGCTGGTACTGCCGGATATGGCATTCTTCTTCGCCTACGCCATGATCTTCGGGATTCTGTTCCGTTCGCTGGGCTTCGCATCCTATGAAAGGTTCTACCTGCGGCTGGCAGGCAGCGATTTTCTTTCCAACTGCGTGGAAATGCTGGTTCGTTTCATCATCTTCCATCAGTTCTTCACACCACAGCGCCTCATTGGCCTGATTATCCTGGCCGTGGTCCGCAGCTTCCTGATTCTGCTGGTCTGCATCGCTTCCGATTTATATAAATCGCTGCTGGAAAAAGCTGAGCACGAAGAAAACTATAAGAAGCTGGTGCTCATGGCTTCCACCTTCAACAGCGAAGTCTATTTCATGGAAAAGAACATGAATGAGATCGAAGACGTAATGAAAAATGCGTTTCTGCTGTATAAGACACTGGAACGGGAAAATTATCCCAAAAGCCTGCAGCATATCTCCCTGGAAATCGCCAAGGATATCCACGAGATCAAAAAAGGCTACCGCCGTGTCATCATGGGCCTGCAGGATAACTTTCTCAGTGACTTCAAGGACACCAGCCTCCATCTTTCGGATATTCTGAAGATTCTGTCGGTGGACGTGGAAAAGAACGGAACGCAGCGAAACATTTCCATCGGCTTTTCCTACAGCTTTGAAGTGAACTATATCATCGAAGATCATTTCCCGTTTATGAGCATCCTGCGGAACCTGGTGGGAAACAGCGTGGATGCCATCGAATGTTCCAACCTTCACCGAGGTGAGATCGACATCCGGTGCCGCGAAATATCGGAAGCAGCGGAAGGTTCGGATGGTTCGGATGGTTCGGCTGGTCCGGATGGCGAAACCTGCAGGAAGTTCTGCCTGATCACCGTCCACGATAACGGGCCGGGCATTCCGGCAGATATCATCGATGTCCTGTTTGAGCCGGGCTTCTCCACCAAATATGACGAAACCACCGGAGACATCAACCGGGGACTGGGCCTGACCCTGGTAAGGGACCTGCTGACCGATAAATTCCACGGAGAGATTGCTGTGGAAAGTACGGTCGCCGCTACAGGTCAGGTACGCAGAGGGACAACCTTCACTCTCCGCATTCCGGCAGAACAGTTCCGCGTGGATCCTGTAGGGGAAACCGATTCATAACCGTGTGTCAGACAGAAAGGGGTGTGCATATGAGATTTTACATTCTGGATGATATGATCAGCGCAGTGAAAGTGCTGGAGAATATTATTGAATCCCGCAATCTGGGGGAAGTCATCGGCACCCAGACCAGTTCCGAAAAGGCCGTGGACGAGATCCGCGCCAAAAATCCGGACATCGTGGTCCTGGATCTGCTGATGCCCGTAAAAGACGGTATTACCGTAGTCAACGAAGTAAAAGAGACCAATCCGGAAATTGATTTCGTCATGGTCTCTCAGGTCGTAGATAAAAATATGGTTTCCGACGCCTATAAAGCCGGCATCGAATTTTTCATCACCAAGCCAAACAACTTTATCGAAATTGAAAACGTTCTCCGGCGGGTAGTGGAAAAAAGGCAGATGGCTTCTGTCCTCAGCGGGATCCGCTCTGTCATGGGCACCACCCAGCCGACCTCTCCGTCCGTCTCACAGGAACCTTCCGAAGATTCTCTTTCCAAAATCCGCAAAATCCTGGGTTCCGTGGGAATGCTGGGGGAAAGCGGTACGAAGGACATCATCAACGTCTGTCAGATGTTGAAAAAAGAAAATGCGTCCTATGACAGCAAGTCCACCCTCAATGCCTACGCCTTTTCGCTGGGTGAGGATCCGAAGATCGTCAAGCAGCGGATCCGCCGGGCTGTGAAACGGGGACTGACCAATACCGCCGCCCTGGGAATCGAGGATTACTACAGTGACCTCTTCGAGCAGTATGCCCACTCCCTCTTCAACTTCGACGCCATCCGCAGTGAAATGGATCTGCTTCGCGGAAAATCCGCCTACGGCGGCCGCCCGTCCATCGACAAATTCTTCGAGGGACTGCAGATGCTCTGCGAGTTCTGATATCCACCGCCTCTTATACCGCCTCTTCCCCCGCCTGTAATTCTTATTAGTCCTCCCTGCGGTTCCTATCAGTCCCCCCTGCGGTGCCTATCAGTCCTCCCTGCGATGCGGTTAGCCGTGGGACGCGGCATGGTGTGCGTGGTTAGCCGTGGGACGCGGCATGGTGTGCATGGTTAGTCTAATGCAACCCATACAAATCTGCATCAAAATCGCAAAAAAGGTCGGGTACCCCCTTTGCGAAAAAGTAATATATTGCTAATATTTCCTGAATATTCATGTAAAATCTGCATTTCCCCTACGTTTTCCATAGTTTTCGCCGTGTACGGCCTCATCTCACACAAACTCACCCGACCCTTTTGGACTTTTTTTGCCTGATTTGTACGGGGTTTTGGATGGTTCTCACCTCCAGGCAAAAAAAAATCAGACCCATCATGTGCATTTTGCTCAAAATGATGGGTCTGACTGTATTTCTTATGATCCGCCGGGTCTGATCGATCCGATCGACCCCAGAGCCAACTATTTCATCGATTGTTTCACCGATTATTTCATCGCTTCTTCCACGGCCACGGCCACGGCCACGGTAGCACCGACCATCGGGTTATTGCCCATGCCGATATAGCCCATCATGGCTACATGGGCCGGAACGGAAGAAGAGCCTGCAAACTGCGCGTCAGAATGCATTCTTCCCATGGTATCGGTCATGCCGTAGGAAGCAGGACCTGCTGCCATGTTGTCCGGATGCAGAGTTCTGCCGGTACCGCCGCCGGATGCAACGGAGAAGTATTTCTTGCCCTGCTCCACGCATTCCTTCTTATAGGTACCTGCCACCGGATGCTGGAACCGGGTCGGGTTGGTGGAGTTTCCGGTGATGGAAACATCGACCTTTTCACTGTGCATGATGGCTACGCCTTCCCGCACATCATCGGCACCGTAGCAGCGAACTTTGGACCGCTCGCCCTTGGAGTACGGGATTTCGCGAACCACCTTCAGTTCCCCCGTATAATAGTCAAACTGAGTCTGCACATAAGTGAAGCCGTTGATTCTGGAAATGATCTGCGCAGCATCCTTGCCCAGTCCGTTTAAGATGACACGGAGCGGCTGCTTGCGAACCTTATTGGCAGAGCGGGCGATACCGATGGCACCTTCCGCTGCAGCGAAAGATTCATGTCCAGCCAGGAATGCGAAGCATTCGGTCTCCTCAGACAGCAGCATGGCTGCCAGATTGCCGTGACCCAGGCCAACCTTTCTGTCTTCTGCCACAGAGCCCGGCAGACAGAACGCCTGCAGACCTTCACCGATGGCTTTGGCTGCTTCGTTAGCCTTGGTGCAGCCCTTTTTGATGGCGATGGCAGCACCTGCCACATAGGCCCAGCATGCATCCTCGAAGCAGATCGGCTGGATTTCCTTGGCGATGTCATACGGATTGATACCCTTCGCCTTGCAGATCTCCATGGCCTCTTCCAGGCTGCCGATGCCGTTTGCTGCCAGTACACCGTTAATCTTATCTATCTTTCTGTCGTAATTTTCAAATAATGCCATGTCCGTACCCCCTATTCTTCCCGCGGATCAATCTTCTTGACCGCTTCATCGAATCTGCCGTACTTGCCGCTTGCCTTCTCGATGGCTTCCATAGGGTCTGTTCCTGCCTTGATGGCATCCATCATCTTACCCATGTTTACATATTTGTAACCGATGATGTTTCCCTCTTCATCAAGACCCACTTCGGTAATATAGCCTTCTGCCAGTTCCAGGTATCTCGGTCCCTTTGCCTTGGTGGAATAAATGGTACCCACCTGGCTTCTGTGCCCTTTTCCCAGGTCCTCCAGACCCGCACCGATGGCAAGTCCGCCTTCGGAGAATGCAGACTGGCTTCTGCCGTAAACGATCTGCAGGAACAGTTCCCGCATAGCCGTATTGATGGCGTCACATACAAGGTCTGTATTCAGCGCTTCCAGCAGCGTCTTTCCGATGAGGATCTCGCCAGCCATGGCAGCGGAATGGGTCATGCCGGAGCAGCCGATGGTCTCCACCAGCGCCTCTTCTATAATACCGTCCTTCACATTCAGTGTCAGCTTGCAGGCACCCTGCTGCGGCGCACACCAGCCGATACCGTGGGTCAGACCGGAAATGTCAGAAACCTCTTTCACCTGCACCCACTTTCCTTCCTGCGGAATCGGTGCAGGACCATGATATGCACCTTTATTGACAGGGCACATCATTTCTACTTCTTTCGTGTATATCATTTCAACCTCCTGTAGATTTTTATTGCTGGAACATCGTATTGCTTTCATTACTATATCATTTAATTCGACAAAAGACAAGGTTTCTCAACGTTTCTTTTTTTGGCAAAATCCGCTCGCCCCATATGCCCGGGTGTTTGACAGTTAAATTGCAAAAGGATCGCTGAAAGCTTTGAAATAGCTTTATTTTTTTGTCAAGAAATTTGTTTTATTATATAGCATTTTTTAGTAATGTATGATATAATCAATGTAGGGAGGTTCTTGCCATGAAATTATCTATCTCAAAATCGAAAAATGCTGAATCATTCTACATCTCACAGTCCTACATCGATGACTCAGGAAAAAGCACATCGAAAATTGTTCGAAAATTGGGAACTCTCAATTCTCTTTGCAGCGAACTCAATACCGATCGCGATGGTGTTGTTGCCTGGGCAAAGGAGCAGGTCCGTCTGGAAACGGAAAAATACAACAGCGAAAAGGATGCGAAAACTGTCCTAATCCCTTTTCATGCAAATCGAAGTCTTGAATACAACCAGAAAAAGCTCTTCGAAGGCGGTTACCTCTTTCTGCAGAATATTTACTACGGTTTGCAGCTTGATAAATCCTGCAGAAAAATCAAAGCAAAGCACAAATACGATTTTGATCTGAATGCGATTCTGTCTGACCTCATCTACGCCAGAATCCTCGATCCGCAAAGTAAACGATCTACTTACAAATCGGTACAGAATTTTTTAGAGGCCCCCTCCTATGAACTCCATGATGTGTATCGTGCATTGAGTGTTCTTGCGGATGAATGTGACTTTCTCCAGGCGGAGGCTTACAAAAACAGTCAGTTCTTTGGAAAACGAAATGATAAGATCCTGTACTATGACTGCACCAACTACTACTTCGAAATCGAGCAGGAAGATGGTGACAAGAAATATGGTAAAAGCAAAGAACACCGGCCAAACCCGATTATTCAAATGGGACTTTTCACAGACGGTGACGGGATCCCACTGGCATTTTCCTTATTCGCCGGAAATCAGAACGAGCAGACTTCTCTTCGGCCTTTGGAGACAAAAGTGCTGCGGGACTTTGGCTGCAACCGATTTGTTTATTGCAGTGATGCAGGCCTTGCTTCCGAAAGTAACCGAGTGCTGAACCATGTGCAGGATCGTTCGTTCATTGTCACACAATCCATCAAAAAACTGCCGAAGAAAGAACGGGAATGGGCACTGAGCCGATCCGGTTTTCGCAGAATATCTGACAATCGTCCGGTGGAGCTTGATCGATTGCGAGATGACGACATGGATCAGCTTTTTTACAAGGAGATTCCGTATTCCACCAAGCATCTGGATCAGCGCATTATTGTGACATATTCACCAAAATATGCCGCCTATCAGAAAACGATTCGAGAAAAGCAGGTGGAACGGGCAAAATGCATGGTAAAGGCCTGCAGCGTAAAACGTGAAAGAAGGAATCCGAATGATCCTGCACGGTTTATTACGAAGATAGCCGCTACAAAAGAAGGTGAAGTTGCGAAAATTCACTACTCTCTGGACGAAGAAAAGGTCAAAGAGGAATCAAAGTATGATGGCCTGTACGCGGTGTGTACAGATATTCTGGATGATGATCCATCTGAAATTCTCAAGGTAAGCGAAGGACGCTGGCAAATCGAAACCTGTTTCAGAATCATGAAAACAGAATTTCGGGCAAGGCCAGTCCATGTACGGCGTGACGACCGAATCAAAGCCCATTTTCTTGTATGTTTCCTTGCTCTGCTGGTTTACCGCCTGCTGGAGCGGGAGTTGGGGAAAAAATATACCTGTGAGCAAATTCTTGAAACCCTGAGGGAAATGAAATTTGCAAGTGTTGGAGGGCAGGGCTATATGCCGCTGTATGAAAGAACAGAATTAACGGATGCTTTACATGAGACAAGCAGTTTCAGAACAGATTTAGAATTCATCACGAAACAAAAAATGAGGGAAATTCAAAAGAAAAGCAAACGGCGATAAAATTACCATATTTCGATTTTAAGAAGCAAAACGCTGAAATGATGTAATGCCAATCACTTCAGCGTTTCTTCCTTTTATCCAACTGTCAAAGACGGAACTATATCATTTAATTCGACAAAAGACAAGGTTTCTCAACGTTTCTTTTTTTGGCAAAATCCGCTCGCCCCATATGCCATGGTCTGCCGCAGTGCTTCTTCTTTCGGAATGCCGGCCAGGCGCAGTTTATGGGCATAAGCCAGACATTCTTTGAACGCCGGGCCCGGTTTCATGCCGGCTTTCACCAGATCCTCCCCTTTGACATACGGCCTGGCCATGACCTCCCGGTACCAGAACAGCCGGTCATACAGAAACGCTTCATATTCTTCATTGATCACGGCGCCGGTCCTCCCCAGGTTGTCCGCCCTGGCCAGCAGCAGCAGTCCCTCCGGATCGGCCGACTGGTCGAACATCCTGTTGGTGGATTTTTTCTTCGACTGGGCGCCGGCAGCCATATTGGGCTTCATATGAAGCCAGACCATATTCTTCACATAGGTCGTCAGCTTCTTGTTTCCCGTGATCCGGTCCATTAATTCTTGTGCGATTTCGATGCCCTTCGTCTCATGGCCTAAGGCATGGATTCTGCCATCCTCCCCTGCCGCCGTGGTCACTGCCTTGCCCACGTCGTGGCAGAGGGCAGCCAGCATGAAACCGAGGGCCGACGATGGCGAAAGGGCCGAGCCGGCATATTTTGCCCCGTGACAAAGACGCGCCGCCTGATCCAGTACCAGCATGGTATGATTCCACACATCCCCCTCCGGGTGGTGCACCGGGCTCTGCTCCACGCCCATGAGCGCAGAAATCTCCGGAAACCAGTCCGAAAGCTGGTTCATCCCCCGCAGAACCTGAAAGAACACCGACGGCCGGTCCGCCTTCCGAAGAGCCTTTTCCAGTTCTCCGAAAACCCGCTCCGCAGGCAGCGCCGTCAGATCCATGGTTCTGCATAATTCCGCGGTTTCCGGTGCCACCGTGAAGCCGAACCGGGCCGCAAACTGCGCCGCCCGCAGCACCCGCAGCGGATCCTCAATAAAGGAGCTGCTGTCCACATGGCGCAGAATGCCGCTTTCCAGATCCTGCTGCCCGCCATATGGATCCACAATCTCGCCGGTCAGCACATCCTCCATCATGGCGTTGACCGTGAAATCCCGCCGCCGGGCCGCCTTCGCCGGCCCCAGGAAAGGATCCACGTAAACCTGAAAATCCCGGTGTCCCCGGCCGGTAGCGGTCTCCTTTCGCGGCATGGCGATATCCAGGCTGCATCCCTTCAGCCCGTAAATGCCGAAGCTTTTCCCCATTTCGGTGTGTCCGCCCAGATCGTCCAGAATCTGTTCCAGCTGCTCCGGCAGGATTCCGTGGATCTCGATATCGATGTCGATACCGGATCCCTTGTTCATGTGTTTGTATTCCGTTGTGCCGGCAGCGCCGGCAGAATATGCCCCGACTGCTTCTTCCGCTCCGGTCTGCCCTGCCTGACCCTCCGTCATCAGATGGTCACGGACATAACCGCCTACGAAAAACGTGCGGCCGCCCAGCCTCCCCACCGCTTCTGCGATGGTGCGGGCCATAATGAAATCTTTGTTTTCCACGTTTCTTGACTTTCCTTTTTAAATCAGATATACTATCCGTTATTTTGCATCTTTTTCTGCATTGTATCACGGAAAAAAAGAAAAGGCAATGTTGCACAGGAGGGAATCATTTAGTAATATATTAGCAGAGCAAAACGGAGGAAACTGCAATGAAAAAGTCTGCAATGAAAAAAATCCTGGTCATCGGCTCCACGGTGGCCGACATAATTATCGAACTGGACCGGCTGCCTGTCACGGCAGAAGACGTCCATGTAAAGTCCCAGTCCATGTCTCTGGGCGGCTGTGCCCATAATGTGGCCGATATGCTCCGCCATTTCGATGTTCCCTTCACCCTGTTTTCACCGGTGGGAACCGGACTCTATGCTGATTTCGTGAGAAAAGAGCTGACGGTCAAAGGGATGGAATCTCCCATTTCTGTGCCTGACAGGGCAAACGGCTGCTGCTACTGTTTCGTGGAAGCATCCGGGGAGAGGACCTTTGTGGTGGATCACGGTGCGGAGTATCTGTTTGAAAAGGAATGGTTTGACCGCCTTGATCCGTCGGAATACAGCGCCGCATATATCTGCGGTCTGGAGATCGAAGAAAAGACCGGAAGCACCATCGTGGATTTCCTGGAGCGGTCCGGCCTGCCGGTGTTCTTCGCACCTGGGCCGCGATTGAACCTGATTGATCCGGCCCTCATGGATCGAATCTTTGCGCTGCACCCTGTTCTCCATCTCAACCGGGACGAAATCTGCAGCTATACCGGCTGCCCGGAGGTGGAAGATGCCGCGAAAACTCTGTTTGTGCAGACAAAAAATACCGTCATCATTACGAAGGGGGCAGATGGCGCCTGCTTCTTTCCTTCCGAGAAAGACAGCGAAACAGACAGCGGCATAGCCTGCGTCCCTCCTTTTCCGGTATCCCATGTGGAAGATACCATCGGTGCCGGCGACGGACACTGCGGCGCCGTCATGGCCTGCCTGGCCAGAGGTTTATCACTGTCTGAAGCCCTGACCGCAGCCAATGCCGTTTCTGCGAAAATCGTTTCCGTAAAGGGCGCCCTGCTCAGCCAAGATGAATTCGATGAAGCAATCAGCAGTATTCCGACGGTACTCCGATAGCGCATACCTCCGCCGTGTAAACCGCAGTCAAAATTTGAGTTAAAAAAAGAACGCCTGACGGTACTTCTCCCATCAGGCGTTTTTCTCTCATTCACGATCGGATTCCGGTTTCGGATTCAGATCGATTTCAAACTGCAATTCCTGCTGTTTTTTTCGTCTTTTTTCCTCGTACATTTCCTGGTCCGCACGCTTCATTGCCTCTGACACATCCCGGTCTCTTCGGGTCATCATTGAAAATCCAATGGAAAAATGAACCAGTGCACCCATCGATGTGGTTCTTTGCATTTCCGCATACATTTTCTCCGCAAGTGCCTCTGCCTCCTGTACTGAAAGATCATGCAGAAGACCGGTGAACTCGTCGCCGCCGATGCGGTAAACCGTTCCGTAGGTGCCATAGGCTTCCCTTAGGCAATCTGCGACTCTGCAGATCAGCTCATCGCCTGCTGCATGACCCAGCTCATCATTCACCCGCTTCAGATCATCGATATCTGCACAGAAGCAGAGTACTTGCTTGTATTTCTCCCGGTGATTGTTGATCACATCAGAGCTTGCCTTAAATGCAGCACGGTTGGACAGTCCCGTCAGACTATCCTTAAATGCCATCTGTTTATAGAACATCTGCTCGATTCCTGCACGATACGTGTGGAAAATATCCGCGATGATACCCCACAGGTGAATGAACGTGAAAATAACGATTCCGATCTGTGAGAAAAAGGTGGCACTTTCCGTCGGAAGGATATGGGAATAGTAATTGACCAGATCAATCAGCATTCCGACTCCCACAGGAATAAAGCTCAGCAGTACCTGCCGCTTCTGCGGATTTTGCCCTGTGTCGGTCAGAAGCAGGGTCACAATCACCAGCACCACGCAGACCACCACCACACCGTGAGTTACCGGAAGCATTTCCCGGAAATCCATGAGATCCGCAAAATGAAGCACACACTGAATCAGAAAATTCAAATTTCCGATCAATGCCACGATACGATACCATTTCCAGAATTTTTCTTTCGTGAAGTCCTGCAGGAAGTGGAGCAGCGGCAGCGGGAATGCCGCAAAGAGAATGAAGTTCAAAAGGTAAACCGGATATGGATTCCCGATGAGAAACATCAGATATGTATTTTCTGTCAGAGAGTACATCCCGAACAGTACAGAAAAAAGCCCCAGATATCCCGCACGATTGGACGACCGGGTTCTGCTGACGAAGAAACCGATTCCGATAAGCAGAATCCCAAATGCGCAGAACAGCAGTGCCAGAATCCCCTGGGGAAGTCCCAGAAGGAAGGAGCACCGCATATACGTGTCGTAATCTCCGAATTCCGGCAGGCTGAGCCAGCAGCTGGTATGCTCGTCCAGTACGGACCAGACCTCAAGGACAAATTGTTTCCCGGTACAGTCCTGCGGAAGCGGCACCGCAACGCAGGCATTCCCCGGCGAATGGCTGCTCTGGGGAACATCGCTTTCCGTATAATGATAAATCTCCTCACCATCCAGATAGACACGGAAGAAGGAATGGTTGAGATTAAAAAAAGCACAGAAATTAGTGTCTTCTTCGGGAACACAGGTCAGGATGGAAGAAAACCGGTATACTTTCCGCTCTTCTCCGGAATAAGCGTACGGCAACTGCACCGGGGTCTTTTCACCATGATCAGACTCCAGTGTCCAGTTGTTTTCCTGAGAAATCTTATTCTCGCCGGAATACACTTCGTATCCCTTTCCCATCTGTATGACAGCAACAAAAAGAACTGCAGCCACAATCAGAATGGTGACGCTCTTCCATTTTCGTTTCATAGTGTCACCTGACCTCACACACTTCTAAAAATCTCAGTGCACCGCGCTGTTTTATCTATTTTATCATAATCCGCAGATTTGTCAATTTACAGCTTGCATAATCACATTCGCTCTGTCGAAACCTTCCATTCGGACAGTGTTCGGTGCTCACCTTATCTCCACTTCATTCACTTCTGAAATCACAGTCTGTTCCGGGCTGTAACGTATAAACCACTGTGCATTCTCTGTGTGGACCGGGATGATCATGCCGGGGCGGACGGCCCGGACAAGCCGGTCGATCGTCACTGCATCAGCATGACCGCTGGTATGGAGCATGTGGAGTTTCACGCCTTTTTCCTCCATGAAATCCAGGAATTCCTTCATGGCAGGCTGCTCCATGTAGCCCTTCCACATGCCGTAAAACAGCACGCCGTCTTCAAAGGACATCTGCTCTGACAGCTTATTCAGATAATTTTTCACAGACGAACGGACGCACATGACGAAAGGCGTTTTTGCTATGGCTTCCCTGCCGATTTTGACCCGCTCATATTTCTGCAGCTGCTGATACTGTCTGTCCCCGCCCGTGGTAAACACCCGAATCCCAGGATCTTTTCCCGGCTCCGGCGCCGGCGTTCCGGCCGCTGCGGCAACATTTGCAGTATAGATATCTTCGAGAAAGATTCTGCCGGTCCTCTGTGCCATATGATACGCCGTCATCACCCGCTCCACATTCATGGCAGACATGAGAACAAAAGCCGGGCCGACATGTTTTGCGAGATAATTCACCGCAATCTCCTCCAGCTGCTCTTCCTCAAGGTTTGCCGTCTGCATATCCCTGCTCAGCGTCGTACCTTCTGTAATGAGACAGTCCACGCGTGGGAGCTTTTCCAGGAGTGCATCAAAATCCGGACGCCCGTTGGCGCGAAAATCCCCGGTATACAGGACCCTCCGCCCCTCTGCTTCCACCAGAAACATATAGGAATCGAAGGAAGAATGGTCGCATAAAAACGGCGTGACAGCAATCCCGTCGATCTCAAAGCGTTTCTCTGCCTCAAAAAACCGCGGCTGAAAACCTGCCTCCTGCCCCCGCCAGGAAGCGGCTGCCTCGAATACTTTATAAGCCTTCTCGCCCATGTACACGGGAATTCCCGGCAAAACCATTTCCAGCAGCCCCATGTGGTCCGAATGATAGTGGGAAATCAGCACGCCGCCGCAGTTTTTTTCTCCCGCAAACAGACCCTCCACCGGCGGGAAGGCGTCCCCGGCACTGTCGTCCAGATTTATCCCCACGTCAAAAAACAGCCGGGTTTTTCCCGCCGCAATTTCGATGATATTTCCGCCAATCTGATTCTGTCCGCGATGGATCGTAATTTTCATAGTTTCACCGTTCCGCCTTCCCGCACCGGCACACCGCCTCCGCCGAAACAGCAAACCCGTCCTCCGTCTTTCGAATCAGAAAAGCCCTGCTGTGCAGCATGTCCATCAGCTTTCTGAGGTGCGGGCGTTCTTCGCACAATTCGAGATACGGGCCGCTTCCCGCGAAGACAAAGGGGCAGGCTTCGATTTTCGTATCCGCCGGAAGTTCAAAATCACGCAGAAGCTTTTCCCCGTCGACGGTCTTCCGATAGGTGAAGCCTTCCAGCACGCACCGAAGCATGGTTTCCTGGCTGTCCGCCTTTTTCATTTCCAAAATCCGCAGGCAGGACCCGTCATAGGCGAGCAGGTCGATCTTTCCCGCCGTGTCCGTTCTCCGGTTCTTCAGCGGTGTCTGATAATCGATGATCTTTCCTATTCCGTCGTAGCTGCCGCCGTCCGCACAGTACCGGTACATCTGCATGGCCGTGATCTCCTCTTCGCGGCAGGAAGCGGGATCGTACGTGCCATCATGTCCCGGCGTTTTATAGGAGGTCTCCCGGGTAATCTGCGGGATGGCGTCAAGCAGATCCAGATGACTGCAGCACCATTCTGCGGCGACTTCCGTATAGAATTCTCCGGTGTCCAGAGTGCACCCGCGGTAGTTCACGAAATCCTGCTGATAGAAGGTCGCCATGTCCCTAGCCGATGCTTCGATTTTTTCCAGAATCTCAGTTCTCGTGTATCCTCTAGCCATTGTCTCACCTCCTACTGTCTCTTCTGATAATCTATTTCTTTCATTTATTTTCAGTCATCTTTTTCATTGCAGCCCAGCCAAATTTGTGGTATAGTGGTG
>JAQXSU010000126.1 GCA_029219125.1 Bacillota bacterium | reverse complement strand
AAACGGCCTGGTCTGACGGAACTCCTCTTCCAGACCGGACAGCAGCGGCATGTGGCTCTTTACCCACTCGATTTTCTGATGGCCGGACGGGGCCCGGGCCATATCTCTTACTTCATATTGCTTCATTTTCTCTTCTCCTGTGATTTCTCAATTGTTTCTCATTGATTTCTCAAAATATATTCTCCCGGCTATTCCACGGTGACGGACTTTGCCAGATTCTTTGGCTTATCGATGTTGCAGCCCCGTTCTTTAGCCACATAGTAAGCAAACAGCTGCAGCGGCACCACCGACAGCAGCGGCGTAATCTCATCCCTGCATGCCGGAATGTAGATGACCTCATTGCTGTGGGCTTCGATGGCCGTATTCCCCTCCTTGGCGATGGACAGCACGTGGGCGCCTCTTGCCTTTACTTCCTGAATGTTGGAAAGCATTTTTTCATAGAGGAAATCCTGGGTGGCCAGGGTCACCACCAGCGTGCCCGGCTCCATCAGCGCAATGGTGCCATGCTTCAGTTCTCCCGCCGCGATGGCAAAAGAGTTGATATAGGAAATTTCCTTCAGCTTCAGAGATCCCTCATAGGACACGGAGGAATCCAGTCCCCGGCCGATGAAAAATACCTGCTCTTTGTTGTACAGCATCTTGGACAGACCTTCAATGATGCCGGCATTTTTCGCCAGACAGTCCTTCAGCTTATCCGGAATCGTCATCAGATCTGCGATGAACTGATCATAATACTCTCTGTTGATGGTTCCCCGCACATAACCCATATGCAGACCGATCAGGTACATGCACATCAGCTGGGTGGTGTAGGCCTTGGTGGAAGCCACGGCAATCTCCGGACCGGCCCAGGTATAGAACACGTCGTCCGATTCTCTGGCCACAGAACTGCCCACCACGTTGACCACGCTGAGGACTCTTGCTCCCTTCCGCTTGGCTTCACGAAGCGCCGCCAGAGTATCCAGAGTCTCCCCGGACTGGCTGATGGCAATGAACAAAGTCTTATCGTCGACGAACGGATCCCGGTAACGGAACTCCGATGCCACATCCACCTCCACCGGCACCTTCGCCAGCTTCTCGATGATGTACTTGCCCACCAGACCTGCGTGATATGCCGTGCCGCATGCCACGATATAGATTTTCGTAAAACCTTCAATCTCCTCTTTGGTCATGGAGATGCCGTCCAGCTTGATGGTACCGTCCTCGTTGAGCCTGCGGGTCAGCGTCTCATAAAGTCCCTTCGGCTGCTCATAGATCTCCTTCAGCATGAAATGATCATAGCCTTCCTTTTCGGCAGCATCCGCATCCCAGGTCACATGGAACACATCCCGGTGCACTTCCTGCCGGTTTTCGTCATAGATCTTCACGCTGTCCGGTGTCAGCACTACCATTTCATTATTTTCAATCAGATAGATTTCTTTCACGTACTTCAGCAGAGCCGGAATATCCGATGCGATAAAGTTGCATCCCTGCCCCAGACCTGCGATCAGCGGCGCATCCTTGCGGACTGCCACGATCTTTTCCGGTTCTGCGGCAGCGATCACGCTGATGGCATATGCCCCTCGCATTTCCGATACAGCCTCATACACTGCATTCTCCAGATCACCGTTATAGTGGACGCCAATCAGATGGGCGATGACCTCCGTATCGGTTTCCGACCGGAACACAACACCGTGGTCCCGCACCAGCATTTCCTTCAGTTCCACATAGTTTTCGATAATCCCGTTATGAACCACCGCAATGGTTCCGTCCCCGTTCAGATGGGGATGGGCATTGAGATCCGACGGTGCTCCATGGGTGGCCCACCGGGTATGTCCGATACCGGTTCCGCTGGTCATGGGATCATCGCCGATGAGGTTCTCCAGGTTGGCAATCCCGCCCACATGTTTTCTGAGCAAAATCTTTCCGTTCTGCACTACGGCAATGCCGGCGGAATCATATCCCCTGTATTCCAGCCGTTTCAAGCCGTCGATAATAATTTCCCGGGCATTTTCTCTGCCCACATATCCAACTATCCCGCACATAATCTCACCTTCATGCTATTAAAAATTTCACTATACTTCCTCGTCTGATTTCCTGAACTTGCTCTCGATGAGAGAAGCAAGTCTTTCCGCCAGCGGGCGAATCTCCTCTGTATCGCTGCCCTCCAGCATGACACGCACCAGCGGCTCCGTGCCGGATGGACGGATCAGCAGTCTTCCGCTGCCTGCCACTGCCTGTTCCACTGCAGCAATCTCTGCAGCTACTTCCGGGTCCTTCTGCCATGTCTTTTTAAAATCATTATGGATTCTGGCATTGACCAGCACCTGCGGATAGATGCGGATCTCATCGCTGAGCTGGGCCATGGTCTTTCCGGATGCCAGCAGAGCTCCCATCAGCTGCAGAGAAGACAGAATACCGTCCCCTGTGGTGGTATGCTCCGCAAAGATAATGTGTCCGGACTGTTCTCCGCCGATGACGCAGCCGGTTTCCCGCATCCGCTCCAGTACATACCGGTCGCCTACACCGGTCACATCTACTGAAATTCCTGATTCTTCCATGGCCTTATGGAATCCGATATTGCTCATGACGGTAACCGTCACCCGGTCATCCTGCAGTCTTCCTTCTTTTTTCAGCATACGGGCACAGATGGCAATGGTCTTGTCTCCGTCCACTACCCGTCCCATATTATCTACAACGATCAGCCGGTCTGCATCTCCGTCGAAGGCAAGACCGATTTCCGCACCCTGACGCAGCACTTCCTCCTGCAGCTTTTCCGGGTGGGTGGATCCGCAGCTGTCATTGATATTGACGCCGTCGGGCTCATTGCCGATCACCGTCACATCCGCACCCAGACTGCGGTACACACGCTCTGCGATCCGGTAGGATGCACCGTTGGCGCAGTCCAGCACGATCTTCCTGCCGTCCAGTCTGTAAGATACGGTCTCCAGAAGATGGTTTACATAAAGGTCCGAAGCATCCTCCTCTGCTTCCAGCCGCCGCCCGATCTTATCTCCGGTCACATGGCTGCTGGCATCGACGCTGCTGAGGATGATATCCTCTATTTTTTCTTCCAGCAGGTCATCCAGCTTATATCCGTCACCGCTGAAAAATTTGATTCCGTTATACTCAAAGGTATTGTGCGATGCGCTGATTACGATCCCCGCATCTGCATGATAATGACGTGCCAGATATGCGATGGCCGGCGTCGGAACGACACCCGCCAGCATCACGTTTCCTCCCACAGCCAGAATCCCTGCCGCCAGAGCACTTTCCAGCATATCTCCCGATATTCTCGTATCCTTTCCGATGACGACCACCGGTCGTTCATTGGTCTTTTTCAGGACAGAAGTTCCGGCCTTTCCCAGATTGAAAGCCAACTCCGGTGTCAGTTCTCTGCCTGCCACGCCGCGCACCCCGTCAGTGCCAAACAATCTTCCCATTTTTCCTCCTACTCTTCTTCACTTTCATCATTCGCCGGCTCTTCCTCTGTCACCCTTTCGATGGTAACCAGGATTTCTGCCGGTGTAAAACTCAGTTCACTGAGATTTCCTTCGTAATGGCACTTCAGTTCGATCCGGTGCTCGCCCGGTTCCAGTCCCGATGCATCTGCCACGAAGTAGAAATCCTCTTCTTTCAGTGCGGAAATATCCGCTTCTCTGCCCGCTGCCGTGACCACGATAGTTACATCACTGACGGAGGCAATCATATCCTCGGTAATACCTTCCACTGCAACAGCTTCTTTTCCATAGGTAAATCTGCGGATCTCCATGCCCTTCACGGTCACTTTCACCGTCAGATTCTGCGAATTGGATGCCACCTCCACACCTTCCGGAAGCAGAGGTTTCACTTCCAGTGCTGCATCTTCGTAAATCTCGCTCACATCTACAGTTTCAGCTGTGATATATGATATGTCAGCCAGAGCTGCGGCATACCCCTTCACTGTAATGGTCTTCGGTACCGTTACCGTCCGGTCTGCATCTGCTGCATCCGCTCCGACCACATTCACCTTCAGCGGAACGGTCTTCTTATTCAGCATGACTGCGGTCACAGAAACGCTCTTGCTGCTCAGCTTGACATTTTCTACAGTATTTCCGTCTTTATCCACCGGAATCAGGTCTACACTGATGGCATGAAGCTCATTTCCCACCAGTTTCACATCCAGCGGTGCACTGATGTAAGCCACGCTGTCCACCAGTGTCTTCGCACCGGTCACACTCACGGTATCTCTATCTGTCTGCACGATAAACGGTTCCTGTTCATCACTCAGATCTCCGTCAATGGCCGGCACAATGTTCTTCTCTTCTGTTACCAGCTCATCGATGACCACTGTCACCTTTCGCTTGCTGGCATCCTTGAATTCCACACGATCCGGCACGGTAATCTGCAGAGGTACGGTATGCTCTCCCTCCTTCACGCCTTCCAGATCGAGAACAACATGAATGCCTTCTTTCTTTATTTTTCCGGCATCTCCCCGCTCACCCTTCACGGTGACATTTACCGTTTCATCACTGACGGAAAGAAGCACCAGCCCCTCCGATTCCAGTGCACTTTCGTTCATGATTGTAATCGGAACATTCTTAACGGTGGTATCCATGGCCTGATTGTACGTTACCAGAACATAGACCCACAGACCCGCAGCAATGATCAGGGCAATGATGAAATTCACTTTATCATTCTTCAGCATTTTTTACTCCCTTCAAAGCCTTGGACAGCTTTTCCTTCACAGAGCCGTTTGTTTCTTTATCAAAATAAATGTTCAAAAGCGTCTTCTCCACCGTCTTGATATCCAGGAAGCGGGTCAGCTTCCCGTGCTGGGCAATGGAGATCACACCGGTCTCCTCAGACACAATCAGCACCAGCGCATCGGAATTTTCCGTGATGCCGATGCCTGCCCGGTGACGGGTTCCCAGTTCCTTGGAAAGTTCCTTATTCTGGGTCAGCGGCAGAACGCAGCCTGCTGCCCGCAGTCTTTCTCCCCGCACGATCAGTGCGCCGTCATGAAGCGGTGAGCCTTCGTAAAATATATTTCCGATCAGCTGTTCCGAGATGGCCGCATCAATTACCGTACCGGTTTCCACAATCTCGTTCAGTTGGGTTTCTCTTTCGATAACGATCAGCGCGCCTGTTCTGGAAGCAGACATGCTTTCTATGGCACGGACAAACTCTCCAATGATCCGTTTGGCTTCTTCCTTATCCACCTGACTGAACACATTGGTGATCTTGCTTCTTCCCAGGTATTCCAGTGCACGGCGGAGTTCCGGCTGAAAGATTACCACCAGCGCCATCAGTCCGACCGTCATGGTATTTGACAGAATCCAGTTCAGGGTATAAAAGTGGCAGATCTCTGAACCCACCGTAGCCAGGACAAAGATAAGCAGGCCCTTTGCCAGCTGTTCCGCACGGGTTTCCTTGATAAATCCCAGTATCTTATAAAAGATAAAGGCCACGATCAGAATGTCCAGCACATCGGATATTCCGATGCTTGAAATGATGTTTTTAAAGGTTTCCATAAACACATTTCCTCTCACACGTATTCTATTATATTCTACTTGAAAAACATGTTGTTTTCAAGTAGAAGAGAAGAAAAAACAGAAGAAGGCGCCCGTAAAAACGGCGCGCCCTCTTCTGTCATAATCTCAACTGTTTTCATGAAAATCAAATTCCGAAAATCAGTTATCATTCAATTTTAGTATGTAGTTTCCAGCAGTCCGTAGTCGCCGTCGTTTCTCTTGTAAACCACGCATACGCTGTCGGTCTCGATATCAACGAATACATAGAAGTTATGCTGCAGCAGTTCCATCTGCATGGCAGCTTCGTCCACTGTCATCGGAACCAGCTGGAACTTCTTGGCCTTTACAACCTTGCCCTCTTCTACAGGTTCCGGCATTTCCGGAATCATTTCGAACCGCACGGATTCGTTGGACTTATTTCTCTTCTGCAGTTTGCCTTTATATTTGGACATCTGGCTGGATAATTTATCCGCTACAATGTCAATGCTGTCAAATACGTCCTGTGATACATCCTCTGCACGGAAAATGGTGCCCTTGGTCACGATGGTCGCTTCCATCTTCACCTTATCCCGTTCCGGATGGATCACTATATTCGCCTTGATATCGTCAGCAAAATACTTTCCCAGTTTTTCAAATCTCTTGTTGATGGCTTCCTGAATCCGGTCGCTGATGGTAATGTTCTTTCCTGTTACGATAATCTTCATAATGATACCCTCCTCTCGCCTGCACGGACAGACGCCCCTTTTCGGTCCGGTATCCGGCCCGTCTCCGGGTCAGAGCATTTGTACATCCCTCGTCGGTCTGTGCAAACTGTTTACTTTGTAAAACTATTATACCACATTCACAGCCACAATGCCACAGCATTTTCCATGTATACAGGATATTCCAGTTTTTCAGATATCGCTCATAACCGGATGCCATCCAAAACCGCATTTCGCCCCATGAAAAAAGAACTGTTCAGCTGACCTGGTCTTTGCCCCCACACCTGCCTTGACCCGATTTTCGGAGGACTTACTTCTAAGGTACGCCATGATCACCGCCCGTCTCCTGCGCAGCGGCTTACGTGGATCCTTTTGCCCGCACCTGGCTTGGATTTTCAACCACAGACCTGAACAATTCTGTTTCAATTTTAACCGATTTCCTGTTCCTTTGCAAGAAAAAAACCTTCTGCACCGTCGTTTCCCGATGCCACCGTCAGTACATCCACCCGGGCAGCTCCTGCTTCCTTCAGTACCCTGCCGCAGCAGATGGCTGTGGCGCCTGTAGTGAAGATATCATCCAGAAGAATGACCCGTTTTCCTGCAATTCTTTCCGAAAGCCTTCCGCCGCAGCCGGCACGAAAGGCGCCATACAGATTGGATAGTCTGTCTCCGCCTGCGATACTCCTCTGCGCCGCCGTGGACTCAGACCGCTCCAGACCGTCTTTCAGAACGGGGATTCCCAGGAATCCTCCCAGATATGCAGCTACCATGGCCGCCTGGTTGAATCCACGCTGCCGTTCCTTTTTTCGATGCATGGGAACGGGAATAATAAAATCCGCCGCCAGCAGTTCCGCAGCCCCGGCATCGGACCGAACCCGGTCTGCAAGGATTTTGGCCAGAATCCGCGCCATATACGTATGCCCGTTGTACTTCAGGTCGAAAATCAGCCGTCGTTCATAGAGTCCGTATTTCATACAGGCTCGAATAGAATCCAGCGGAATGCCGCCCTTTTCCTGCAACAGCTCCGCCTCCGGCCCGGTGAAATTGTTACTGCGCAGGCTTTCCGGCGGGATCTCCACATGGCCCCATGTGATATGTCGGATGCAGTGGTCGCAGAGGCAGTAACTGCGGCTGCGGTCGATATAGTTCCCGCAGATTACGCAGTAGGTCCCCCACGGAAAGAAAAAATCAGCTGTCTGCTCCACCAGACGCTGCAGCCACACCGGTCCGTGCTTTATCAGATACATCTCACACCCCCTGATAAAACCCTGCCAGCCGGCTCATAAGCCCGGAATTCCTGTGCCGGTTTTCGTTATGATCCACCATGGCGTTGAGATAATCCTGCCGTCCCACGATGTAGACCCTTTCCTTTCCTCGGGTGATGGCGGTGTACAGCAGATTCCGCACCGCCAGTGCCGGCGGGAACCATGTCATGGGCAGGATCACCACCGGAAACTCGCTGCCCTGGCTCTTATGAACCGTCACCGCATAAGCCAGCTCGATCTCATCCAGCTGGGGATACGGATATTCCACCCATTTTTCCTCGTCAAAGCACACCGTTACCACTGCCATCTCCGCATCGATGGCAGTGATGATCCCCGTTTCCCCGTTGAATATGCCCTTTCCGTTCTTCCCGTCATGACGGCGGAACTCCAGCCGGTAATCATTCTTGATCTGCATCACCCGGTCGCCCACCCGGTAGACTCTCTGCCCGAACTGCATCTCCTCCTGTCCGTCCCGGGGCGGATTAAACACCTGCTGCAGATGAAGGTTCAGATTGGCGCTTCCCAGAATCCCTTTTTTTACCGGCGTCAGCACCTGCACCTGATCCAGCGGAAAACCGGCTGCCAACGCCGTAACCTTCCCCAGAATTTCCTGCTGCTTATCCCCTTCCACCAGAAGAAAGTCCCCGCCGAATACCGGATACTGACCCTGATTGATCCGGTGGGCATTGACCACGATATTGCTTTCCTCTGCCTGGCGGAAGATCTCTGTCAGGTGGGCCGTATAAAACAGCTCGCTGCCGATCATATCCTCCAGCACATTTCCGGCTCCCACCGATGGCAGCTGGTCCGCATCCCCTACCAGAATCAGCTTCGTTCCCTGCTTCAGTGCATCACAAAGAGCACCCATCAGCAGCAGATCCATCATAGATGCCTCGTCCACGATGACCGCATCCACGTCCAGCGGATCCGCCTGATTCTTCCCGAAGGCCATGCTTCTGCTGCCTTCATCGAAATAATATTCCAGCAGGCGGTGCACCGTGGATGCCGGCTGTCCGGTAGTCTCCATGAGACGCTTGGCCGCCCTGCCTGTAGGCGCTGCCACGGCAGTCCGCTTCCCCTGTGCTTTCAGAACCGCCAGAATGGTTCGGATCAGGGTGGTTTTTCCGGTGCCGGGACCGCCGGTGATGATGGACACGCCGCTTCGCAAAACATGTCGTGCTGCCTCTCTCTGCTGGTCTGACAGCCGGATTCCTCCGGAAGCTTCTGCTTTTCGAAGCAGAAATTCCAGATTTTCATCCGCCGCCGGATTCACACCATTCCTGCCGGAAACTCCGTTCATTCTGCCGGAATCTCCGCTCTGCATGTCCGGATCTGCCAGATCCGCCAGCTTGCCGCAGATCACGCATTCCGCCCGGTAGTATCCGTAAAAGTAGACTACCTGCTGTCCGTCCAGCACCGTCAGCTGCAGCCGACCCATGAGGGCCATGTCCTCCAGCACATCCCGCACCAGGGACGAAGGCAGGTCCAGGTATTCCGCTGCCTGCTCACAAAGCTGCTGCACCGGCGCATAGCTGTGTCCTTCTGTCACATAGCTTTTCAGGCCGAACCGGATGCCGCTTTCGATCCGGTATTCACTGTCCCGGCCGACCCCCAGCTTTTCTGCGGCTTCATCCACCTTATGAAATCCCATTCTCGGAAACTCATCCAGCAGCCAGTACGGATTGTCTTCCGTCAGTGCAACGGCGGTCTCCCCCACCAGGTCGAATATCTTGATGATATAGTAATTGGAAAACCCGAGATTGCGCAAAAACAAGGTCACCTCTGGGGTGACCTGGCTTATTTTCGTAATGTTGCTGTGTCCTGTTTCAAAACCGTGGTTTAATGCAGCCAATGTATTCCTCTCGTCCATGTTAAAAATTTGAAGCGCTTGTATTTCTTCGCCAGCTCCAGCAGATCCCTTCTGGTGTTCTTTTTCGGATGGACGTGCATCTCCTCCACCAGCATGGACAGCATCTTCGCCGCGTCTTCCGGACTCTTGCAGATGCCCGCTTCCATCAGGTCGTTGCCGTCGATGGCCAGCTCATTTTCAAAGATCGGCTCCTTGTACATCCGGATTTCCTCCAGCATGTACATCTTGCTCTTGATCTTGGTTTCCGAAGAATAGTCGAAGACGATACGCTGGGCTTTTTCCAGATTTGCCAGATAGTTATACCGATCCCAGCCCCGTTTGTAAATGAATTTCTTCAGTTCCGGCTTCTGGGCCGTAAAGTACAGCTTGGCCATATCGTGCACCGCATCCACCAGATGCTGATACGTATCTCCCTCAAATCCCAGCTTCTCAATGGAAGGCATAGCCCGTTTCTTATCCATGCAGGTATAAAACAGTCCCAGCCGCCGGTCTTCCACCTGCTGGGATTTGTCGATGTTCTGGCACAAAACGGTCAGGTCACTTTTTTCCCGCCGTGTCAGGTGCTTCAGAACATCTTCACCCAGAATCACGCCAATGATGCCGGTATCCATAATCATGCTCAGGCCCTTGCCGCCGTAAGGGCCGCTGACCGTCAGGGTGAACTCATCCCGAAGGCCCTTCATGTCAGCACTCTCCAGTTTTCTGTAATTGCTGCAGATGGCGTCATACACCGGTTTGTGCAGGTCAAACCCGAACTGGGCTGCATAGCGGATGGCCTGCATCATCTTCAGGGGCTGTTCCCGGAACAGTGCATCCGGATCGCCGATGGTTCTCACCAGCTTCTTCCGAATATCTTCCCGTCCTTCGTACGGATCGGAGAGACGGCTCGGACTGTCGGCGATGGCATCGATGGTGAATGCCTTTCTCGCCAGTTCCGTTTCAATGGTCCCGTTGTTTCTGTAAGGTGCCACATCGATGATCACACCCTCTTCCCCCGAAAACTCGCCGCCTTTATCGTAGAGTTCTTCTATGTATTCCAGACGCAGAATGCCGTATTTTTCACTGATCACCCTGCCCTCCGGAAAAAGTTCCCGCAGCTTGTCCGGTCCCGCAGAAGTGACCACATCCCAGCCATAAGGGTTTCCTCCCAGCAGGCTGTCCCGTACGCACTCTCCGGCCACATAGACCTCAGCGCCGGCTCCTTCCAGGGTTTTCAGAACTTTATTGACTTCTTTCGGCAGCTTAATCATACTTTCCTCCTTGATATTCCCTCAGACTTGATGTTCTGTCAGATCCGTTCTCAGATGTTTACAGATTTATATAATCTCCGGTTATCCAGCGTCCACACTCTGTCGCTGAACTCTCCCGGTTCGGTAGCTTCCAGTGCGGTCTGCATGTCGAACATTCTGGCGTCCAGAATGTCCAGATAGTGCAGCACCTCTGCCTCAGGGAACAGCGGCTTCTTTGGGCTTCCGAATTCCGGTTCATAATGATGGGAAAGAATCATATGCTCCAGCATGATGGCCTTCTCCCGGTCCATTCCCATTTCCAGCGCCATACGGTCCACCAGCTTCACGCCCTGAATCAGATGTCCCAGCATCTGTCCTTCGAAGGAATATCCGCTGGCAATTCCGTCTGTATCTGCATCAATTTCATTGAGTTTTTCCATATCGTGCAGAATCACCCCGGTCAGCACCAGATCCCGATTGAGATTGGTATACACTTCGCAGACCCGCATACCCGTCATCAGCATACGCTTCGTATGGTACAGCAGGCCGCCCAGCTGGGCGTGGTGGTTCTTGGAGGCTGCCGGATAATAGAGAAGACGTTCCTTGTTCTCCGTCAGCAGCCTGACGCATAACTCCCGCAGATCCCCGTCGGACAGATTTTGCGCAGTATCAAAAATAAAATCGTACATTTCCTGCGGATCCTCCGGAGCCGCCTTGACGAAGTCACCGATCTGCTGGCCGTCGTTCTCGTTGGCTTTCCGGATCCGCTGCACCCGGAACTGGAGCTGGCCTGCCCATTCGGTGATGATGCCCTTGATCTTTACGATATCTTTTTCCTTTATGTCAACCAGAGCCGGGTATTCGCCATCGCTGACGTCCCATTTCTTTCCGGTCAGTTCGCCTGTTTTATCGCCCAGGGTGATGTCCAGATACTGCTTGCCGTTGGAGCCGGTCTTCACCGCAGCCATCTTCACCATGAAGAATTCCGT
Organism: Bacillota bacterium; assembly: GCA_029219125.1. GTDB lineage: Bacteria > Bacillota > Clostridia > Peptostreptococcales > Anaerovoracaceae > RGIG7179. Next base: position 9,771 of record JAQXSU010000126.1, on the reverse strand, counting down.
GACCTCCTGGTCTTTCCTCAGATCCTTGATAAAAATTTCTTTCATTCTGTTTCTTCCTTACTCTTACTCTGTCACAATTTCACCGGCGCTGCGCCACCTGTTTTCGCTCTGCAGTCTGCTGATCTGCCGGGCCGCCGCGCTCCGCACTTTCATTATACACCAAATTCCCCTCTGCTTCAATTACCATCTGTGTTAAGATGTCAAGTTGTGGGTTTCGTTTCGCAGGATGCTGCAGGTGCAAATCCCCTACAACAGGTATAGGCGGATGATCTTCTCAATCTGATCTGCATTCAGGCTGCCGTCAGGTCCGTCAAAACTCAGAATCAGATTGTCCCAAAGGTCAATGCCCATGGCATGATATTCGTCCAGTCGTCCGTAGAGTTTCATAATGTATTCTTCTTTATGGGTCACACCGGCATGCTCCCAGTACATGATTCTGCCGTCACGCGGCCTCTTGATGACAAAATCCGGGTACACTTTTCGGTATCCTTCTTTCAGCGATATTTCATACTTGAACTCTATTCCGAAGGAGGTCAGCATAATGGCAATCAGCATCTCTGACTTGGAATGATAAAGCACCCCCAGATATACCAGTTCCCTGTTATCTGTGGTAAAAGAATTCTGCTGTCCCTTGACTTCTTCCCATGGTTTGCCTTGAACCTGTCGTTTGGTTTCCTCTGGTGACATGGGGATATACTGCTTCAGGAATCGGTCAATCGCTGTAATATTGCTGTTCAGACTTTTCAGTTCCTTTTCTGCTGCCTGTTTCTCCTCATAAAGCGCTCTGAGCTCAGGCTTCTGCTGCAGGCTCTGCAGTTTCCCGCCTTGTTCCAGATAATAATATGTATCACCTTTTGCTCTTTTCTTTATCAGACGGCCCTTCGGTATTTCAGCCAGCCGCTGTTCCAGCTGCTCCTTTCTGCGGAGCATGAAACGTTTTCGAGCCAGAATGTCATCCATGAATAGCATTATGTATCCCCCCCTTTTGCGGTCTCCTGCTTCCATTCTTTATCAGTAATATTTTACATTACTGTCTTATATATGTCAATTATTACTTATTCTATATTTTATGGGTTTTATATTCACTTTGATGAAAGCCTGAATAGGTTTCAGGCGGTTATCTGGTTTTCTTTTTTGCCTGAAAAGTTTTCTTTTTGAAAACAAAAAGGCCTTTTCGGAAAACTTTCTGCTGATTTCAGCAGGTTTTCCCGGTAAAGGCCTTTAGATTGCAACGAAATGTAATTATTATACTGTGAATATTTTTACTAAATAACTTATTTTGTTATTTTTTCCGAGTCAGTTTTCCTTTTTCGCGAAATTGTTTTCTTTTTGAAAACTTTTCGACCTTTTTGGAAAACCGCAGAGCCCGGAAACCGTCTTCTGTGTCCGACACCAGGAGTCGAGGCCTCAGATCCGATCTCAGCCCCACATTCAGGTTCCGCCGCAGACCCGGTTGCGGTTGCAGGCCCCGCTGCAAACTCGGCTTCGGGTCCGGGTTCGACCGCTGGATCCGGCACGGCACCCGCTTCATCCAGAATCACGCTGGCTTTGAACAGATCGCCGTCGATGGAAACCTCAAAGGATCCTTTCATCAGATGCACCAGGTCTCTGGCGATGGCCAGGCCCAAACCGCTTCCCTCGGTATTCCGCGATTCATCCCCCCGCTTGAACCGTTCCATCAGCTCATCGGCAGAAATGTTCAGCTGTTCTTCGGAAATGTTCTTGACCTCCAGAAGGATTTTGCCCTGCCGGTTCGGATATCCGGCTCTCGCACCGACGCCAGACCCGGCACCAGACCCGGAACCTGGTTCGGCGCCTGCCCGACTGATATTGATGTAAACACGGCTTGACGGCAGTGCGTATTTGCTCACGTTGCCCAGCAGGTTTTCGATGACGCGCCACAGAAGCTGGCCGTCGGCGATGACCTTGCATCCGGATATGCCGGATGTTCCGGATATGCCTGATGTGCCGGCAACTCCTGCGGCATTTCCGGCGGGAATGCCGGATCCTGCGCTGCACTCCAGTTCATTCCGCACGATGACCTGCAGGCTGCGCACCGCCAGCCGCTCTTCCATTTCCGCCAGACTCTGAGTCACCAGCGCCGGCAGATCGATTTCACCCATGGACACCGGCATGGCGCCGCTGGAAGCCTTGGCCGCTTCAAACAGATTCTCCGTCAGCACCTTCAGCCGCTGGGTTTTGCTGTCGATAATCTCCAGATATTCCGGCGCATTGGGGCTGTCCAGTCCCTCCTGTTTCAGCAGATCGACATAGGCTGTCATGGAAGTCAGCGGCGTCTTCAGATCATGAGACACATTGGAGATCAGTTCCGTCTTCAGCCGCTGGTTTTTCAGCTCATTCTTCACGGCGATTTCCGTTGCATCCGAGATGGCATTGATATCCGCAGCCAGTCTGTCCAGTTCACACCGCACCCCGTGAGAATCCGACTCCACAGGAATCTTCCAGTTGAGATTTCCGTTTCTGACCTGAGAAGCACCGGTTCGCACCGCCGTAAACTTTCTCACAAGACGCGGCGCAAAAACTACAATGAGCACGATCACCACCGGAAGTCCGATCCAGGTGGCAGAAAGAACCGCACCGCCGATCAGCACAACCATCACCTTCGTCATGGTGCTGCGGTTTTCCCGGAACGCCCGGATCAGACCGCTGAAGAAATGCTTCAGTCCCCGGTATATCCAGAGCCAGATGCCGCCCAGCAGAGACTTTTCCCAGAACTGACGGGCCTTCAGCTTTTTTACCAGCGGCAGGAAGAAGATCACCGTCAAAATTACAGACGCTGCCATCCCGGCAATGCACAGTTTTACAATGAACGCATTGCTCGGACCAAACCAGTGATCATCCGTGATGTTCGGAGAAAACACATCCGTCCATGCATGTAATCTGGCGATATGGATCAGCGGTATGCACAATGCCGCTGCCGCTGTTCCAAATCCGAATACGCCGGCCAGCTGCACCTCAGACCAGAACCGGTCGAACCAGTTGAGCCGAATGCTTCCATCCGCATTTCTCGAAAACCGTCCTGTCAGTACGCTGAGCACAATCACAGAAGCTGCCAGAATGACGCCGGCAATGACCGCCCATGTGAGAAGCCGGGCAATCATGTCACTGAATGCATTTGTATCCGGTATAAATACAAACCATGGATTCATTTCCACCCAGTCCGGGTCATCAATGGCTTCTTTATATGCTTCCAGATCTACCATGTTCCCCAGACACAGAGTAAGGCTTGTCAGAATCCCGCAGGCTACCCCGCTGACTGCCGCCAGAAGCCAGCAAAATCCGTACAGCAGACCCAGTCCGCTTTTCCCGGAATTTCTGTGTTGTATCTTGCTTTCCGCACAATTCACTTCTTCATAATTTTTCAATTTTGTATCCAATTCCCCACACCACCTTTAAATATTTTGGATTTTTCGGGTCAATTTCAATCTTTTCTCGAATCCGGCGGATGTGAACCGCCACTGTGTTTTCCGGATTGTAGGCCGGCTCCTGCCAGACCGCTTCATAGATCTGGTCCATGGAAAACACCCTGCCTGCGTGCTCCGTGAGCAGCTTCAGAATGCCGAACTCGATGGGCGTGACCGGAACCTCTTCTCCATCCACCGTGACCCGCTTCTCGTTGTCATCCACGGACAGTCCCCCCGACTGGTACACCCCCGACATCTGCGCCGCACTCATGCTCCCCAGCCGGGTATACCGCCGCAGCTGGGATTTGACCCTGGCCATCAGTTCCAGAGGATTGAAAGGCTTCGTCACGTAATCATCTGCCCCCACGTTGAGACCGATGATCTTATCGTAATCTTCCGATTTGGCAGAAAGCATGATGATGGGAATGTTCTTTTCCTCCCGGATCTTCATGGTAGCCTGCACCCCGTCCATATGGGGCATCATCACATCCATGATGATCAGATGCAGGTTTTCCCTCCGAGCCGTCTCCAGGGCCTGAAATCCGTCGAAGGCCTTAAACACATGATAGCCTTCATTTCTCAGATAAATCTCAATGGCGCCTGCGATCTCCTTATCATCATCACATACCAGAATGTTCAGCTGCTGCTTCTCTGTCATAGGAACCTCCAATCCGAACCGGGCAGATGGTCTTTCCCCCGGTACACTATCACTTTATCTTATAAATCTTACGAATCAGCTTGTCCGTTTCTTACAAAATTCTTACGCCCGGTTGTTTTCTTCTTCATTTTTTGCTATAATATTATGGCGTATTTTTCTATGCAGTATCATTTTAACATGTTTTGTGGGATTTTGACACAGAATATATTTTTTTAAATTTACTGTAACCTTTTGGGGTAGAAGTTTGAGTTAATTATGTAAGGAGGACAACGATGGCTGATACTTTTGTTCAAAACGAAAGTATTGAGACCGTCATCCAGCGTTACAAGGGGACTGTTTACAGTGTGGCTCTGTCCTATGTAAAGAACCGTGACGATGCCGATGATATCTTCCAGGAAGTATTCCTGATCTATTTCAGGACCAATCCTGTGTTCAATGATGAAGAGCATCGGAAGGCATGGCTCATCCGGACGACCATGAACTGTTCCAAGCGGGTGGTGGACAGCACTTACCGTAAACGGACAGTGCCGCTTGACGAAATGGAGGAAGGCTCATTCCAATTTGAAACAAAGGAAGAGAATGCGGTCTACGTGGCTCTGCAGGAACTTCCTGAAAAATATCGAATCGTTCTCCACCTTCATTATTTCGAGGACATGTCCGTGGATCAGATCAGCAAGGCGCTGGATTTGAAGCCTTCCACGGTAAAGGTGCAGATGATGCGCGGCCGTGAGATGATGAAGGAGAAACTGAAGGAGGAAGCGTATGACTGACGAAATCTTTCGCAGCATGAAGGCGCAGATGGAGCCGTCTGATGACGTAGTCGCAGACCTGCTCGCCAAAATCGCCCTCGAGTCGCCTTCCCCTGTTACAGAACATGAAAGCGGGAATGTGATTTCCTTCCGGCAGGCAGCCGAAGAGAAATCCGCCCGGACAAAACATTTTGCAAAGAAAAAATCAATATGGTATTACGGCACAGCCGTGGCAGCCAGCGTTATTGTTATGATATCCACCTTCGCGCTTCTGGATCTCAGCGATAAGGATCACAGCAACGCAGGTGATCTGCTTCAGAATGTCATTGGCCCGGATTCCAGCGTGGTTAATCCTGCGGATCCGGACAGCAGCACGGAACATCCGGGAAATTCAGAGGATCCATCCGGTGAAAGTATTGAAGATCCGGACAGCTCGAAGGACGGTGAAAGTCCGGAAGACACGGATCCGGCCGGAGAGAATTCCAACACAGGAGACAAGACAGACAGCAGTGCAGGCAAGACGGATCAGACCGGCAAGACAGACAAGAACACCGGCAGCGAAGGCTCTCAGAATTCTGATAATCCGAATTCCGGCAGCAACAGTAACGGCAACAGCAACAGCAGCAATGGCGGCACAGGCAGTGAAGGAAATGAATCCACGCAGCCGCCGGCAGATAACGGCAAGGTGACGCCGGGCGCATCCGGCACCGCTGAAATCAGCTGGACCAATGAGATCGTAAACAGCAGTCAGGTTGCATCCATTTCTGTCTCAGGCAGCAATTATGTGGTCAGCAGCTACGTATCCAAATCCGATGTGGATACCACACTGGAAACTGTCACCATTGATCTGCCGCAGACTTCCACCACCAATGCCGCCAAGGTAAAAGCCAAGGTCTGCAAGGTGAAAAACGTTTCTTCCGATGCTGTAGTGGCACTGGATGTGGACGGCTTTAAGGAACCGCTGATATACGCCAATGCAGATTACGCTCCAGCTACGCTGGGACAGTTCGTATCAGATCTGGGTCTTTCCGGAAACATCAGTTTTTCCGGTTCAGTCCGCTGTCAGATCTCCCATATGGGCTACTCTTCCAATAAGAGTTACAAGACCGATGTGGGCAGCGCAGTGTGGAACTGGCTTCTGTGCCAGAGCAGTGCTGAAAGAGCCGCCAAGAGTTCCTTCAACAACGGAAACAGCAAGGCACTCTTCGTATCCGGCAGTAATCCGACCGGCTCGCAGATGAAATTCGGTGTCAGCGACAACGGTTATCTGTGGATTTCCATGCTGGGCAGGGATTTCACCTTCCATATTGGCAGCAGCAATGCAAAAGGTTTCCTGGAAACTGTGACGGGAGAAACTTTTGACTGAGGACAATCTGAAAATTTAAGAACAAACGAAAAGGACCGTTTGACCAGGAAATGTCAGACGATCCTTTTTTATTACTCTTTTTTATTCTTCTTTATTATTCCTCTTTCAGTTCCTGCAGCACGGCGTTGGCTACCGGAGCGGCACTTCCGATGCCGCTGCCGCCGTTTTCCACACAGACGATGAAGGCATAGTCCCCGCTGAAGCCGGTAAACCAGCCGTGAGGCGTCCTGCCGGTGCCTACCTCGGCAGTTCCTGTTTTCGCGTGAAGTTCCAGCCCCGGGAAGTTCCCGTCGCCGTAGCCGTCCTTCACATTATTCCGCATCATACTGCGAAGCTTCGATGCCGTATCTTCCTTCAGCAGATCCACCTCTGAGGCGTGGCTTCCCTTCAGAAGCACAGGACTCGCCGCCGATCCGCCGCCGGCGATGGCACCCATATAGACCATCATGGACAGCGGATTCAGCTGATCCTCATACTGTCCGATACCGGACCATGCCCGGTTGATTCCTGCACCGTCGAAGAGGAACTGGCCTTCCGCAGAATGAATGCCGTTGATGTCATAAGATGAAGTCAGGCCCAGCTGGTCCGCATATCGGTCCATAACCTCCGGCCCCAGCTGCAGTGTCAGGTCTGCATAGGCGCAGTTGCAGGAATTGGTCAGGGCGCCGTAGATATTCTGGGTGCCATGGGCACTGCCGCAGGTCACATACTCTCCTTCCACCTCATATCTTCCTGTACAGGTAAAGGTCCAGTTTTCCAGATCCGGAATGGTTTCGATGGCTGCTGCCGTGGTCACCAGCTTAAATATGGAACCCGGCGTCAGACAGGAAGAAATGGCCTTATTGATATAGGAGCCGGATTTGGCATTGGCTGCAGCCGCTTCATCTGCCGGATCGAAGGTCGGGCTGCTGACCAGGCAGACGATTTCTCCGGTTTTCCAGTTATATACGCTGACCAGACCGCTGCGGCCGGCCAGCGCCCGGTATGCAGTACGGTTCAGCTCTGCATCCACCGTAAGGGTGGCTTTCCTGCCGCTGCCCAGCTTGTCCAGCAGGGTACCGGTGGTACCGGTGAGGAAGTTATAGCCGATCATTTTGCTGCGGAATGCCACGTTGGCTCCGGTGACGATGTTGGAGGCTTTATCCCCGGTCACGTGAAGGTTTGCGGTGCGAAGCTCCCTGTCTTCGTTGTAGTGCTGACCATCTTCATCGTTTTCCAGCAGCAGTTCGCCGTTCCGGTCATAGACGGCTCCCACCGACAGAACGCCTTCACGAAAGACGTGGCGGTTGGCATAATAGGAAGCCCACTGTCCTCCTTCCATGCCCAGGCGCACGGTAAACACCAGAACACCCAGCACCAGGAATGCCGCCATCAGCAGACAGAGAATCGCTCTGCGTTCCAGTTTCTTCATAGCTTTTCACCTGCCTTTACTGCAATGCTGGCCCGTTCCCGGGTGTCGGCAGATTTCAGAAATGCCAGCAGGGCCCAGGAAACCATCATGCTGGTCCCCCCGTTTGAGACAAAGGGGAACGTCACACCGGTGAACGGAAACAGATCCACCGATCCGAACACATTGAGCATGGTCTGAAATACAAACATGGACATGGCGCCGCAGGCGCCGATGGTATAAAAGGTGGACCGGCCTTCCATGATGGAGCGGACGGCGAAAATCGAAAGTGTCACAATGCAGGCCACTGCCAACAGGGCAATGATCAGTCCCCACTCTTCGATCAGTACGCAGAACACCATATCCGTATCGGCGGCGGGCACACTTTCCAGCCAGCCCCCGCCGGCACCCACGCCCACCAGACCGCCGCTGGCCGCCGCACACATGGCACGGCTCTGCTGGAATCCTGCCGCATCCACAAAGGACGGATCCCAGACATGTCCCCAGGACGCGAACCGGCTGGCGATATACGGCTTGAACCGGAGCAGCAGCAGGCCGCCGGCGAACGCCGCCCCTGTCAGCAGGATCAGCTTGGAAAAATCACCGCTTCGCAGGAATGCGATGACCACGAAGGTGACAAAAAAGATGATGGCTGTTCCGAAGTCGCCCATGATGGCCAGACACCCGAAACAGAAAGCCGAAAATATCATGAAAACCGTCAGGTTTTTCTTCTCAAACAGCTCGTCCAGCGTAGCGGCACCGATCCAGATGAAGGCCACCTTGGTCAGCTCCGACGGCTGGAACGAAAGCCCGCCGATCTGGATCCAGTTCTTCGCGCCGAAGGCGAAAGAGCCGAACACAAGGTTTGCAAGCAGCAGCACCACAGAACCTGCCAGAAGTACCCAGCGCATGGATTTTGTCAATTCGAGATTCCGCAGAATCATGCAGATCACAAACATGCCCACAACACCCAGGGCCACGGCAATCAGCTGCTTCACTAACGCATCGCTGTTGGACGATGCAACCACCGCCAGGCTGAGGGTGGAGAGAAAGAACGCAATGGTATCCATCTCGAAAGCCTTCTGCTTCATGGACCGCAGCGCCCCCACATAGCCCCACATGAGCAAAATCAGCCCGCCGAAAGCCGTCACTACAGATGCCATAGCTTCCTCCGGCAGGGCAATCACCAGCTGAAACGCCGTCAGGATCTGAAACAGCGTCAGCGCCGCCAGCGTCGGACCTGCGGAAACAGGCCGGGTATCGGAACGGCGCATTTTGATATTGTTATTCTTTTCCTCCAGACTGATGGGAAGCAGACTGCAGGTGGTCAGACCCATGCGGATTTCATCGCCAAACTCCACCGGTACCGGCTTCATGGGCTCGGTAATCTGTCTGTCGTTGAGAAAGCTTCCGTTTTTCGAGCCCAGATCCCGGTAGGTCCAGCGTCCTGCAGTATCCCGCATCAGAATCCCGTGGTTCCGCGATATGGTGCCGTCCCCCACGGCAATATCGCAGCTCCTCGCCCGTCCGATCACGTTTTCCCAGTGGGTCAGAGGCACGCTGATCTCCTGGCTTTCAAATTGTCCGTCCTCCTGCGGCACCAAAGTCTCCAGGTGGAGATACGCCCAGACTTCTGCCGGATTTTTTGTCTGCAGCAGTGAGCGGATAGAGCGCGCCAGAATGTAAATCGCAAGAATCACGAACACCCAGCGCACCAGCTGTGTAAAAATCATGGTCAAACCCGACACCCCCTTTTGAATTTCTTCTATTTCTTCTATTTCTTATATTTCTTCGCAAAATCCGTTTCCCCGGTTTTATTTTTTCTGCCTCCTGTCTTCGTTCATCAGGACGCCTGCCGCCGCTATGATCAGGAACAGAATCAGATAAAACAGCACCGGCAGGGAAAATTCTCCCGCTGCTTTCGCTGCCAGATACGGCTTCACGCCATGGGCGTAAATGGCCGCACACACCATGAAGATACTGCCGCAGACGGCCAGCGACGGAACCACAAACCGCTTTACCACGCCCAGCTGCGGATTTTTTTTCATAAACAGAATGAAAATCGGCAGATACAGCAGGTATGTGGTGACAATGGGCAGTTCCGAGGAGTCAAAGCTGAACTTGCCGAACCACGGAAACGGCGCCAGGTTGCTGCCGTAAAAATGCAGGAACCAGAACGCTGCCAG
>JAQXSU010000125.1 GCA_029219125.1 Bacillota bacterium | reverse complement strand
CAGATCAGCTGGCTGATCATGACCGGCGGATTCCTGCTGGGCGTGCTTGCCCTGCTGGCAGCCGACGGGCTGCTGCAGCGCTTCTGGGCGAAACGGAGCAATCCGGCAAAATCCGACTGCCCGGCAAAATCCGACTTCCCGGCGGATTCGAAACGTCAGGCGGATTCCGGCAGGAACGGCGAACTGAAAAAAAGCACCCTGATGCTGATCACCGCCATCACCATACACAACATCCCCGAAGGCATGGCCGTCGGACTGGCATTTGCCATGGCCATGAGCGATCCGGGAAACGCATCCCTGTTTTCCGGTGCAGTGGCACTGGCGCTGGGAATCGGCATTCAGAACTATCCGGAAGGTACGGCAGTAGCCCTGCCGCTGATACAGAATGGGATTGGAAAGAAAAAAGCCTTTTGTCTGGGCTCCATGTCCGCCGTGGTGGAACCGGTGTTCGGCGTGCTGGCGGCCGTACTGGCAGCCCTCATCACCCCGTTCATGCCCCTGCTGCTGGCCTTCGCCGCAGGCACCATGATCTATGTGGTCATTCAGGAGCTGCTGCCGGAAGCCAGAGTCTGCCAGGATGACAAAACCGCCACCCTGGGATTCATCGCCGGCTTTCTGGTGATGATGATTCTGGATGTGAGCCTGGGGTAGGCCAAATTCCTTACTCCTCCGGAATGAACCGGGACTCCCACCAGACTTTGTTCAGAATCACGCCCAGGAACAGAACCCACGAAAGCAGATAAAACCAGAACATGAGGGCCACGAAGTTGGAAAAGGACCCATAAAGAATATCGTAACCGGACGACACGCTGGTATAGATGGAGTACGCCCAGGTCACCACCATCAGGCCGATGGATGCAAAGACACTGCCCGGCACCACAGCCCGGTACGGAACCCGGTGGGTCGGCAGCACATAGTAGTTATAGGATATCATGAGGAAATAAAGAGCTGCGGCAATGGGCCAGCGGATCATCACCCAGGTTTTTTCGGCGATCTCACTTCCAGCCACGATGCCGAAGACCAGTTTCAGGATCAGTTCGCCGTAGACCAGGATCACCAGCGAAAATCCGATGGTGAACACTGTGATGACCACCGTCTTCAGGGACCGGATCCGGTCCCGTACATAGCCTTTTCCTGTGGAAATGCCGTCCGTCAGGGTATAATTGGTGATCCGCAGCATGGCAAACTGGGCTCTGGATGCGGCCCAGACCGCTGTTACGGCCAGGAATACACTGTTGACGCCGGAAGGGGAATAGTCCAGAAGCGACAGGATCATATCCGCCCCCTCCACCTGGATCATATCCGTATTGAGCCAGTCACGGATCCCGTCCAGAGAAATGGAAAACAGACCCAGCAGCTGGGAAAGGAGAATCAGGGTCGGCACGATGGACAGCAGAAAATAGAAGGCGATTTCTGCTGCTGCCCCCTGATAATACGGATCGCTCAATTTTTGGAAGCCCAGGATTACCATGCGTTTCACGCGTTCCCGGGTCATTTCCTTTACCTTTTTCAAAGAAACACTCCTTATTTCCGTGCTTTATTTTCCCGCTTTTCGTGCCAGCAGCTGCCGTTCCAGTTCCTGCAGTGCCAGGGCACGATGGCTGATCTGATTTTTCTCTTCCGCCGTCAGCTGTGCGAAGGTCTTGTTATATCCGTCCGGCACAAACAGCGGGTCGTAGCCGAAGCCGTTTTCGCCCACCGGCTGGTCGATGATGCGGCCCGGACACTCTCCCCGGGCCACAATGGTTTCTCCGTCCGGAAAGATCAGTGTGATGACAGACACGAACTTCGCCGTCTTTTCCTTCGGCGCAACTTCCTCCAGCAGATGGATCAGCTTCTGATTATTCTTTTCATCGTTTCCGTCTTCCCCCGCAAAACGTGCCGAATAGACCCCCGGTGCACCGCCCAGATAGTCTACCATCAGCCCGGAATCATCTGCGATGGTAGTCTGCCCGCAGATTTCCATGATGCCCCGGGCCTTTTTCAGGGAATTTTCCTCAAATGTCTCTCCATCCTCTTCAATTTCGATCTCGTCAGGCACGCCCGCCTCGTTTCTCGGAATCACGTTCATGCCGAACTTCTTCGTGATGGCTTCGATTTCTTCTATTTTATGCTTATTCTTGGATGCTGCCACAATGACTGCCATAATTTTTCTCCTTCTCCCACTGCTTATCCTTCTGTGATTTCGCCGATGATTTCCTTCTGCACCTGGTGCAGCTGTCTGCATCCGGCCTCTGCCAGTTTCAGCAGTGCCGAAAGATCCTCCCGGGAAAACGGACACTCTTCTCCCGGTCCCTGGACTTCGATGAACTCACCTTTATCGGTCATGACCACATTCATATCCACTTTGGCATGAGAGTCCTCCGCGTAGCAGAGATCCAGAATCCGTTCCTCTCCCACCATGCCTACGCTGATGGCGGAAACCTGTGCGGTCACAGGGATTTCATCGATCATGCCCTGCTGCTTCATCCATTTCATCGCCTCCACCATGGCCACAAACGCCCCGGTGATGGAAGCAGTTCTCGTCCCTCCGTCTGCCTGGATTACATCGCAGTCGATCCAGATGGTTCTCTCACCCAGCTTCTCCATATCCACCACAGAACGCAGCGCCCGCCCGATGAGCCGCTGGATCTCTACAGATCTTCCGTCCTGCTTGCCGCCCTTATCCCGTTTCTTTCTGGTTCCGGTGGAGCCCGGCAGCATGCCGTATTCCGCCGTCACCCAGCCCTGTCCGGTTCCTGTCAGATGACGCGCCGTGGAATTTTCCACAGAAGCTGTACAGATAACCTTCGTGTTTCCCATCTCGATCAGCACCGAACCCTGCGGGCTCATCAGATAATGATTCGTTATTTTTACAGGCCGCAGCTGGCCGTTTTCTCTTCCGTCCGTTCTCATATTTCCACCTCTTATTTTTTTCATACGTAAATTATAGTATACCATAGAAATGGTATAATTTCAAAAAAATCTGTGTACTTGCCTGCGACTTTCTGTTAAACTATTCCCGGAAATATATTCGCAGGAGGATTTTTATATATGAAGATTGTTATTCTCGACGGAGCTACCATCACCCAGAACGATTTATCCTGGAACGCCCTTTCCGGTATGGGGGAACTGGAGATCCACGGGAGAACACCGCAGGATCAGGTTTCTTCTGTGATCGGTGATGCGCCTGTCGCTTTTCTGAGTAAATGCAAGATGACCGCAGAAGTCATGGATGCCTGTCCCAATCTGAAGTTCATCGGCATGCTGGCAACCGGTTATGATAATGTGGATCTGGATGCAGCGAGAAAACGCGGGATCGCCGTCTGCAACATTCCGGCTTACTCCACCGATGCAGTGGCACAGCATACCTTCGCTCTGCTGCTGGAAATCACCAATGCGGTGGGGCTGCACAATGGGGCTGTGCAGGCAGGTGAATGGAGCCGCTCTGCCGATTTCTGCATGGTAAAGCGTCCCATCATGCAGCTTTCCGGAAAATCTCTGGGTATCATCGGCTACGGCAATATCGGTCGAAAAGTCGGGGCAATCGCAGAAGCCTTCGGCATGAAAGTCAATGTATACAGCCGGGATGCCGAAGCCGCAGTCGCCTCGGACATCGTAACCCTCCACTGCCCTGCCACCGCCGGGAATGCAGGTTTTGTCAATAAAGAGTTCATCGCCGGGATGAAGGACGGCGCCATTCTTCTGAACACTGCCCGGGGCGCACTGATCAATGAA
>JAQXSU010000124.1 GCA_029219125.1 Bacillota bacterium | reverse complement strand
GGCAGCGATGTTGCGGAAGTTTGCGAAAATCTGGTCGGAATCGTAGTCCGCACGATCGTTGGTCCTCACCAGCTGATGAATGAGATATTGGTCATGGTAGCCACCCTTCTCACCCATGGAAATGGAAAACACAAAATCCTCCAGGTTCCTGCCATCAGGGAACACCCATGTGAAGGACTTGTCCTCCGCGGTAATCTTTTCTGCAATACCGCCGTCAGTGGCGAAATCTCCCATATTAATCGCAAGAATCAGCCCTTCGTCTTTATCGCAAGCCACATACGAACCGCTTTCCACGTCAGAATAATTGGTGCAAAAGGGAATCTGCCAGGTCTTTTCGTCCATGGTCACGGTAAGAATATCACCGTAGGCATAGCCAGCCTCCTGCAGCTTCTCCGGCTCCACATCCAGAACAATATTTCCATATTTTTGAATCTCCTGAACACCGGTTTCAAATGTCGGATAAGAGGTCTCCACAGAGGACACAAGCAGAGCCAATCCGATCATCAGTACCGCAATTAGCACCAGTGAAGCAGTCAGCACCAGGGATTTCTTTTTTCTCACAGTGCCTTTCCCTCCTTTCAGATCGCAGTCATTTTTTTCATTCTACCATCCGATACCGCTTGCTGCAAGTTTAAATGACGAAAAACGGGCAGCCGCATTAACGCAAACTGACCTCGGTATAAACTGACGTTGTATAGAATTCTTAAATTCCCGGATTCATACAACCTCACGACCGAAAAACGAAAAAAACAGTGCAAAATGTTGTATGAAGCATTGAATTTAATCAATTCATACAACGTAATTTCGAAAATCTTCACATTCCGTTGTAGAAATCACGAAAAGGAGTGAAATCATACAACATTGCACCTTGTTTTTTCGCCGTTTTCATGCCGAAAAAAAGGAATGTTGTAATTTCATTCAGAAAGAACGAAACCATACAACATCGTCCTCTGGTTCCTTTGGCGGAGACCTGAACAGCAATGTTTTTGCATGTAGATTTTACATGAAAAGAGGGCAGCCGCCCTAACGGTGAAAGTCCGTTCATGCGCCCCCTTCTCTTATGGTCTCTTTTACGCCCGCTCCGGCCAGCTGCGCACGATGACGGCGCCGACCCGTTCCATATCCTCCATATTGGCCTTCTGAATCTCCGGTGTATTGGAGGAGCAGCACTGCTCCAGAATCACCGTGTGATAGTCCAGGGAAATGGCATCATAGCAGGTGGTCCGCACGCAGTTGGGTGTGGTAGTTCCGGTGAGGATCACGGTGTCGATCTTTTTCCGGCGAAGGATCAGATCCAGCTCCGTCTGGAAAAATGCACTCCACCGCGGCTTGATGATCACGTAGTCCTCCGGCCGGCGCACCAGTCCGTCCGGCTCCTCGATGCTGTTTACGCCGGTGGAATCCGGTCCCAGAGGACGGCCGGCCGCGTCCCAGACCGGATAGCGGGTAAATTCCACATCGCTGCCGTCCTGCCGGTAGATCCGCTTCACCCAGAATACCGGAATCCCTTCTGCCCGTGCTTCCTCTGCCGCCCGGTTGCAGGCAGGCACCGTTGCCTTGGCCATGGCGATGCAGTGGCCGCCCTCCGGCTCCACGAAAGCCTTCTCCATATCAATGATGATCAGCGCCGTCCTGTCCGGATCCACCGCCCGGCCTGCGGCATTTCGAATGGTTTTTAACATCTTGCTCCCCTTCCTCTCACGTTTTACAACAGGTCTGATACATTCTGCTAAAAAAACACTACCCCAGTCCGGACATTTTGTCAATCGCCTTTTCTGATGTTTTCAGACATGCTTTCCCGCAGACTCTTCCCGCATCCCTTCCACTGTCCTCTGAAACAGCGGATGGCAGGCCCAGCGCGACAGACGTTCCACCAGATCTTCGGCCACGCGGATTTTGTCAAGTATCTCGTCTGTGCCGAAATACGCCCGGTCCCAGGCCGGGTATACCGTCTCCACCGCCCTGGACAGGCAGAGTGTCTCCAGATGCCGCAGGCTTTCTGCACTGTCTCTGCCGGAAACCCAGATGGGGATATCATCCGGCACCGGAATGGCGTCTCCTGTGAAGATGCACCGTTCTTCCTCCAGAAGGTAGGACAAATCGCCTCTGGAATGGCCCGGCGTTTCCTCCACTCGCAGGGTTAGTCCCGGCTCCGGCTGCAGCACTTCGCCATCCGCCAGCGTCCTGTTTACCTGCACAGGCCCTCCCGTAAGCTGATGAAAGTTTGGAATGGGCCGGTTTCGGAACTGCAGTCCGGTATCCTCAATCCAGGGCTTTTCCCCTTCGCTGGCATAGACCATGCAACCGCTTTGCGCCTGGATCTCTGCCGCCCCGCTTCTATGTACTGATCATATTCGCCCCTGCCTCGGGCTTCATCAATATACGTATCGATGAGAAAATAACATGCCATTTGAATCCTCCTTTTCTCCTGTGCAAGTATTTGCTTGCATCGCGTTTAAAAAGATAAGGCCTTCGTCTGAAAGCCCTCTGCGTCTTCGTCTCGCCGTATTACATCAGCTTTTAAGCGATGCCGACGACGAATCTTTCTACGCTGCCGCGGATATAGTCCTCCTGCTCCGTCGCCGTCAGCCGGTTGCCGAAGGATGCTTTGAAAAACACGAAACCAAAGTTCATGGCCAGAAACTGCACTGCCATGTCCTCATAATCCTGACTTCTGAGTTCCCCCTTTTCACCCATCTCCGCAAAATATTTTCGCAGCACGTTCCTGCATGTCTGTGGAATCTGCAGGATGCCCGGGGCTGTCTCTTCGAACAGTTCCGGACTCCGCAGACCGATGGACACCTGCACCATCCGCGGCGTCACCTTCTGCATGTAGACCCGGGAAAAGTTCGTCAGGTCTTCCGTCAGATCACCGGTCCAGCGGAAGTCGCTTTCCTTCAGCTGTGGATTCCAAGCCGGCATTGTCATGGCCGAAAGGACGATGTCCTTCTTGCCTGCAAACTTTCGAAAAAGCGTGCATTCATTGACACCGGCCCGCACTGCGATTTCCCTGGTGGTGGCCGAGCCATAGCCCTTCTCCATAATCAGCTCCATGGCAGCGTTCATGATTTTTTCCTGTGTTTCGTCAAACATGCTCTGTCTCCTTTCCGGTGTGCAGCACTTCTCTTCGGGGTTGCATCTCCTTTTCGGAGTTGCAAGTGTTTACTTGCATTATAGCAGGTTTTTTCCACTGAAGCAACCGGGAATTCGGTTCTGCGGTTTTCTTTTTTACCCGAGAAGTTTTCTTTTTGAAAACTTTTCAGCTATTTAGGAAAACCGCCAGCAGATTTTCGTCGTTTTTCTCTCCATTCCTCCGGCTTCGACGTATAATTGTAATTTTTATACTGTAATTATTTTTATATATCTCATTAAATATGTAAAATTCTTTCGTCTGGTTTTCAGAAATACCATTTTCGTTTTCTTTTTGAAAACTTTTCAGCTATTTAGGAAAACCGCCAGAAGAAAAAGAAAGCGGAAGATAGGGATGCAATGCGAATATAAAAACAGATCCGGGTATAGCTCCCGGATCCGTCACACGTTTTTATTTCTGTTTCACCTGCATAGCACGGAAGGAGTTCAGAATAGCCAGCATGGACACGCCCACATCGGCGAAGACCGCCGCCCACATGTTTGCCAGGCCCACGGCACTGAGAACCAGCACCAGTGCTTTCACACCCAGGGCAAATACGATGTTCTGCCGGACGATGGACATGGTCCTCCGTGAGATATCCATGATCAGGGCGATCTTCGACGGTTCGTCGTTCATGATGACGATGTCCGCCGCCTCAATGGCCGCATCCGAACCCAGGCCGCCCATGGCGATTCCCACATCAGCCCGCGCCAGCACCGGCGCATCGTTGATGCCGTCTCCGACGAAGACCAGCTTGCCTTTCCGCTTCGCACCATCGCCATCCGCACTGCCGTCTGCTTCATTCACAGCACCGTCCGCTTCATTCACAGCACCGTCCGCACATTCCGCATCCAGTTCCTGCAGCAGTTCCTCAACCTTGTCCACCTTATCTCCAGGCAGCAGCTCGGTATACGCCTGATCGATTCCCAGGACAGATGCCGCAGCTTCTCCTGCCGCTTTGCTGTCCCCTGTCAGCATGACGGTACGGATTCCGCGGTTCTTCAATGCAGCCACCGCCTCAGCAGCGTCCTCCTTCAGCTGATCGGCGATGACGATATATCCCGCATACCGGCCGCCGATGGACACATGCACCGTGGTGCCTGCGATTTCATCCTTCGAATATTCCAGTTCATGCATTTTCATCAGTCGGGCATTTCCAGCCGCAACTTCCACACTGGCATCCAGCCCGGTTTCGGCATCCGTCAGTTCCACCACAGCCTTCACACCGTGGCCGGAGATTTCCTCCACATCATGGACCCTGGCCGGATCGATCTCACCAGACCGGCCGGCCTTTTCTGCGGTGCCGGCCCATGCCCTCTTCAGCGACGCCGAAATCGGATGAGACGAATAGCTTTCCGCCAGCGCTGCGCATTCCAGCAGCTGCTCCTTGGTAAATCCTTCCGTCGGACAAATCCGCTCCACCTCAAAGACGCCGCGGGTCAGAGTTCCTGTCTTATCCATGACCACACACTGTGCAGAAGCCATGGCCTCCAGGTAGTTGCTGCCTTTCACCAGCACGCCCGCTCTGGACGCACCGCCGATACCGCCGAAAAAGCTCAGCGGCACAGAAATCACCAGGGCGCACGGACAGGATACTACCAGAAAGTTCAGCGCACGATACAGCCAGTCTGAGAAAGCTGCTCCCGGAATCACCAGCGGCGGCAGTAACGCCAGCACCACAGCGGCGATGACCACCACCGGCGTATAGACCGCCGCAAACCGGGTGATAAAGTTTTCGGTACGGGCCTTCTTCATGGTG
>JAQXSU010000123.1 GCA_029219125.1 Bacillota bacterium | reverse complement strand
ACCACGGTTTCCATGAACTTCTGGGGCTTCACACCTTCCATGATGAAGGAACTGGAAGCAGGCTTTCCGTCGTTTCTCGACACCGCACTGCAGGAAAACCCAATGAAGGGCGAATATTTCCTGCCGGGGGTGGTGGACCGGCTGATCCGGGAAGGAAAAGCGCAGGTCAGAGTGCTTCGTTCACAGGACCGCTGGTTTGGTGTCACCTATAAGGAAGATAAACAGCAGGTGGTCGACGCCCTGCAATCCATGAAAGACAAGGGAGAATACCCGGAAAAACTGTGGAAATAGGTTCAGGCAGAGAGGTGAACGACCATGAAGAAACAAACAGCAGTACGTCGCTTTGTTTCCGCCATGCTGGCGATTCCCATGATGCTGACGGCGGTCACACTGACAGGCTGCGGCGCGGACAAGCCATATGATATACGCCTTCAGGACTATGTGAAGGTGGGAGAATACCAAGGAATCTCCTATACAGATTTCAAGATCCGTGTCACGGAAAAAGAAATACAGGAAGAAGTCGAAAAAGTTCTGCAGAAATACAGCGTCCAGACAGAGCGGACGGAAGGCCCTCTGGAAGAAGGCGATTATGCAAACATCCAGTATAAGCTGGAAGTTGACGGAAGCAAGCTGAACGGTGCCGCTTCCCAGTACTACACCGTGCAGGTGGGAAAAGAAGCTATTCTGGAAGATATCGATAAAGCCCTGGTTGGAAAAGAAGCCGGAGAGACATTTGAAGTGAAAACCACATTTCCGGAAGATTTCGAGATGAATGCACATATGGCCGGAAAAGAAGCATTATTTACCATCACCGTAAACAAGATTTTCGATGTGACACTTCCTGCACTGGATGATGCATTTGTTTCTGAAAATCTGGGTTTCGAAACAGCAGATGCTTATCTGGAAAATCTGGAGGAGAGCCTTTACGATCAGAAACAGAAAGATGCCAGATATCAGGCCGGAGAAGAAATCTGGAACAAAGTGCTGGAAAGCTCTGAAGTCCTCAAATATCCGGAAGACGAAGTGAAAAATAAGCAGACAGCCTTGACAGAAAGCTTTCGTATCATCTGCGAAAAATACGGAACCTCCCTGGAAGAAGCACTGGATTCCATTCTGAAAACCGATGAAGCCGCATTCATGGAAAACATCCGGATCAGCGCCGAGAATGCAGTGAAAGAGGAAATGATTCTTTACTATATCGCCAGAGAGAACAGCCTGGAAATGACACCACAGGAGCAGCAGGCGTACTTGAACGATGTGCTGGCGGAAAACGGAATTACAGCCAGAGAATTCAAGGAAAAATACTCCGCTTCCATTGAGGAGTACGCAGAGGAAAGCGGAATCATGACATCCCTGCTTTATGAGAGAGTCTTCGACTTCCTTGTGGAAAACGGGGTTCCGAAGTAAAGCACGCGGGAAAACGGGAGAGCAGACATATGCAGACATTTCAGTATCACGAGATTCTAAGCCGGGGCGGTGAAATTGAAGACAGGCTCCGGCAGCTGGGTCAGGTTTCCCATACAGAAGGCGTACCGGGGATCTGGCGTGCCATTCATACGGACACAGATTACTGTGCAAAATCCATCCTCAGGGATTGGCTTACGGAGGCAGGCCTTACGGTGTCCGAGGATGCTTTCGGAAATCTCTACGGTCGCCTTGAAGGTCAGGTTGCAGAGACCATTCTGGCCGGCTCCCATGTGGATACGGTGAAAAACGGCGGGCTTTATGACGGAGCCTGCGGTGTGGTCACAGCCATCAGTGCAGTGAAAGCCCTCCGTGAGGCAGGGTGGAAACCATATTATTCGGTGGAGATTGTGGGGATCGAGGAAGAAGAAGGAAGCCGTTTTGACCTTTCCTATCCGGGAAGCAATGCCATCATCGGAGGTCTCAGTCAGGAGGACCTGGAAATCAGAGATGAAGACGGCATCTCCCTGCACCAGGCCATGGTGGAACGGGGATACGATCCATCAAAGCTTCCGTCGGCAGACCGCCGGGGGCAGGTTCGGGAATACATCGAGCTGCATGTGGAACAGGGAGAAGTGCTGGATCGGGAGAAGATCCCCATCGGTATCGTGGAAAACATCACCGGTATGGCCATGTTTTCGGTGTCCATTCTGGGTGAGCAGAACCATGCGGGGACTACGCCCATGTACCTGCGGAAAGACCCTGTGGTGAAAACCGCAGAGCTGATCCTGCAGATGACGGAGCGAATCCGACAGATCTCGGACCGGGGCGTCATCACCTTTGGAGAAATGAAGGTCCATCCCGGCGTATCCAACGTGATTCCCGGACGGGTGGACTTTTCCATCGACTTGCGGGACGGAGACCGGCAGGCGCTGCTGGAAGAAGAGCAGGCTGTGAAGGACATCATCCTGAACGCACAGCAGGATGGATACGGCGTGGAACTGCAGATGTACAGTCACGAAGATCCAGTGCCCCTGAGTCAGGAAATGACGGCCTCCCTTCAGGAAGCGGCAGAAGAGGCAGAGATCCCGTATAAACGGATGAACAGCGGTGCGGGCCATGACGCCATGATCATCGGACGGATCATTCCGACGGCTATGATCTTCATCCCAAGCCAGGACGGCATCAGTCATTCCCCGAAGGAATACACCCGGCCGGAAGACCTTTCCCGGGGCTGCGAGATTTTGGGGCGGCTTCTGGTAAAGCGAGCGGGCGGATTTTGAGAAAAAAAGAGAGAAAAAGGGATGAAAAAAGTAAAATAGTCCTTGCATTTTACGGAAAATACAGATATAATAATTGGGCATGAGTTTACATGCGAAATCTCTGCGACAGGTTGGGCTGTCGCCATTTAGTCCACAGGGAGGTGAAACAAATGATTAATTACGAAGTTATGTTCATTATCGATCCTGCTTTAGAAGATGCGACCAAGGATGCAACAGTAGAAAACGTTCAGACGATCATTGCTGCTGATGGTGAAGTTGAAAAAGTAGAAGTTCTGGGCATGAGAAAGCTTGCTTATCCAATCGATAAGAAGGAAGAAGGATACTACGTAGTCGTAGAATTCAAGGGCAATCCGACCCTGCCTTACGAGCTGAACAGAAAGCTGAAGATTTCTGACAACGTAATCAGACACATCATCATCAATAAGGATGAAAAATAAGAACGAGGTGTAATATGAACAGTGTTGTATTGATCGGAAGACTGACGAGAGATCCTGAAGTCCGTTATTCTGCCGGAACACAGATGGCAATCTGCAGATTTTCTGTAGCGATTGACAGACCACCGAGACAGAATGGCGAAAAGCAGACTGACTTTCCGAATGTCGTAGTATTCGGCAAACAGGCTGAAAACTGCGAAAGATTCCTGGCGAAAGGCAGACTGGTGGGAATTCAGGGCAGATTGCAGACCGGAAGCTATACCAATAAGGATGGCGCAACCGTTTACACCACAGATGTCGTAGCTGACAGAGTAGAATTTTTGGAATGGGGAGACAGAAACGAACGTCAGGCAGCAAGACCTGCTGCACAGAGTTCTGCACCGGCAGGCGGTTTCGATGCCGCACCGGAAGGCTTCTCTGCGATTGACGAAGATATCCCGTTCTAAGAGAAAGGAGAGAATGACCATGATGGATAAGAGACGTGGCGGTGGCATGAGAAGAAAGAAAGTATGCCAGTTCTGCGCGGATAAGACCGAAAGAATCGACTACAAGGATGTAGAAAAGCTGAGAAAGTACGTGACCGAAAGAGGCAAGATTCTGCCGAAGAGAATCACTGGTACCTGCGCTATGCACCAGAGAGAAGTCACCACAGCAATCAAGAGAGCAAGAATCGTTGCTCTGCTGCCTTATGTAGCTGACTAATTGAACGTCAATTAAACAGAAAAAGAATAAAAGTCCTCAGACCCTTGGAAATCAAAGGTTTGGGGACTTTTTGATTCCTTGCATGCCTTCTACTCATTTACGGTCAGACGATCCATAATCTTTCGGATCCAATTCTCTTCGTAAGGGTAATCCCGCTGCAGGTGAATCAATATCTTTTCGTATATGGAAAAAGCCTCTGTCGATTTCTTCTCCAGAGCAAGCACATCTGCCAGGATTTCAAGCTGGGAAAGATAATCCTTATATTTCTCACCACGATACAGGAGTGCGGACTGTACATTCTCCCGGGCAGTTTTTTCCGCCCCCTCCAGCTGGTTTTCATGGATCAGAAGGGCGATCTGCAGCTCCTTGAAGGCTGTTTTCCGATATCCAAGGTCTTCCCGGCTTTTTATCCATTTTTCGATGGTTGCATAGAGTTCTCTGGAAACAGCAATGCGCCCTTCTCGCAGTGCAAGTTTTGCTTCTTCCAGCAAAACATAGTTCTGCTTCATGGAAAACCGCTGCTTCTGGAACGCAGAGAGGTCTTTGTCATCCATCTGCATGATGGCCTCCGCGATCTGCAGATACTCGGCCGTATATTTATTCCGGGCAACCGGGTCCTGGCGGTGGCTGTATTCCTTTGCGAGCTTCGCACAGGCGGAACTGAGCTGGTCCATCACTTCGAAGGTTCGCGGCGTCACCGCCTTCAGCAGTTCATATCCCTTTTGATACCACATAAGCGCCTGATCGTGATCCATATGGTTATGATAGACAGCTGCCACCCGGAGGGCTTCTCTTCCCGGAAGAACATGGTTGGGACCATAATAATTCATGACGGCTTCGTAGACTTTTAAGGCATAGGGCAGCGCTTTTTCATAATATCCCTGAACCCACAGAAAGGTAACTATCTCCTCGAAAGCGGTGGCCAGCCATGGGGCAGGGTCCGGAAACGTCTCACAGACAGCAAACACATGCGGCTCCAGGACCAGGTTCTCTTCATAGGTGCGGTTCCATGTACAGATCCCTATATCATCTCCATACATATACTTCTCGAAGCCGCGCAGCAGACGGCTGCAGTTGATGCATGTCGGAGGCATGATACGCCTGACGGCCTCGGCAATCAGCGGATGTACACGGAGAAGGAGACGAGCTTCTGTCTCCCTGTCCGGATCTTCCGGAGAATGTTCCGTCGTTTTTCCCAATACAAGAACATCCACCAGAAGATAATTCCGAAGCGACCGGAGTGTATGTTCCGACGCACCGGATATCCGGAGAAACAGATCTTTTTCCATTCCCTGCGGTGCAAGAACGGACAAATACAACAGGGTTTCCCATTCTGCTTTTTTCAACCGGAAAGAGGAAAGCAGGGAAGTTATGTGAGATCCGTTGTCCGGAGGTTCGGAAAGTTCTCCATTGGAAGCCTGGACGGATGCCATTTTGATGCTTAAAGTATGACCTTCCACCTGATAACCGTACTGCAGAAGCTGTTCTGTTTTTGCCGGTTTCAGTCCGCCGGAACAGGTTTCAATCAGCTTTGGCCAGTATTCCGGGGGCAGGGCATTGACCAGAAGCTTTTCCTTTTCCGGCACGATTTCATAGTTTACTCTTGTGGTTATGATCTTATCGCAGGAAAGTTCCAGAAACTGACGAAGGTCCTTATCTGCGGGCATATTCATATTATCGATCACGATCAGAATTTTTTTCTTTTCACTGATTTTTTGCAGGGCACGGAGCTTTTCCCGATAATACTGCCGCAGCACAGGATACCTTTTCCGGTCATACAGCAGTCCGGAAATGGGAACGGAAGTATCATCACAGACAGCCTGGAGGATCCCCCGGTCGGTTACGATGTAAAGGACATGATCATACGCAAGGCGATGTCTGGCGATATATGCAAGAGCAATTGCCGTTTTTCCGATGCCGCCGATGCCCTGCAGGAAGACGGTGTGAAAAGAGGCAAGCATGTCATGGACAGCGGTAAGCTCTTCTTCCCGCCCGATCAGAGGAAAGGAAGCGGAAGGCAGAGCGGTATCGTTGATTTTGAAGTGCCTGTGTTCCAGAAAGCATGTGTATTCCTCTTTCCAGTTCTCCCAGGCAGCGTTTTCCGCTTCCGCAGAGGGAAATCCAGGCGGGGTGTCCGCATATTTTTTCTGCAGCAGAAGCTGGTTTTTTTTCCACAGCAAAAGCTGCTCCTGATAGTTAAACTCTTTCATGATTCAGGTCTCTTTCTTTTCCAGCGTTTTAAAATAGAATGGACGAAGCCTGTTTTGACCCTGCGCACACAGATACTGATCGGTATAACGGAAGGCTTCCTGAAGCCATTTGCGGCATTCTTCCGGACTTTTATGAAGGCAGCGGTCCCTGTACAGAGCAAGGATCTGCAGCAGCATGGCGTCGAAACGCTCTCCGCTGGTCAGCGAATGTTCCGCACGCAGCGGGCAGTATCCAAAAGAGGATAAATACAGATTAATCACACGTTCATTGATAAAGGGAATGCACATGATCAGGATATGCCGGATCATGGTTTTTCGCGGGATCTCCCCGAAAAGCTTCATATTCTTCAATAATTCGGAGCCGTAGGAGATACTGGTCATACGGCTGATTTGACGGGTGTCGGATTCGGAAGAACGGAAGGTGTATTCACAGGCCTGGCTGAAGTAGATATGCCGCAGGCTGGGAAGTGGATCCTCTGAGAAAATTCCGTATTTTCTCCGTTCCATCGGATGAAGTTTGCACAGATATTCCTGAATCATCGTGTCCATGATTCTGCGCCGCTCCTGGTAGAGTGGGCTACCGGCAGAGGATGCATCAAAGACCAGATCACTTCGGTCAGCATAGACCTGCAGCAGATACTGCTGATCTTCACCGCTCAGTTCCAGTGCTTTTCCGAACATCAGAATCTGCTTCCGGTCAGAAGGGACATGGTGTCCGGTTCGCCAGAATCGAACCTTTGTAATTTGTGAATCCTGCTCTGGCAGAGCAGCATACATTTTTTCATATAGAAGCATATCGGCATCTCTTTTTGTGGTCAGACCGTTCTTCTTCATAAAAAGGAGATACTGCTTTTGCAGCCATTGCACTTCCGGTCTGACATCAAGCGATTTCAAAAGGATGTCATCCAGAATTCTTTTCAGTTCGTCCATCGGTATTGTTCCTTTGATTCATGATTTATAATACGAGTATCATTATGTTTTTTGCAGTTTGTGACGCATGAAGCGCCGATAGCGGAGAATCGCAGCAAAACCTGCTCCGATCCTGCTGAGTGCAAGCCCCAGGCAGACAGCCAGATAGCCCATCCGGGGAATCAGCGAAGCCATGGCAATGTTGATCGTCATTTCGATAAAGCCGAAGAAAGGCATGGCCCGGTAATCTCCCATGGATTGCAGAGAATATCGCAGAATGACCAGTGCGGTGAGAAACGGATAGGACATAACGATGATCCGCATCTGAAAGATTCCGGCCTGAACGGCTTCAAGAGATGCTCCATCTCCTGCCAGCCCGCGGATCAGAGCGGGAGCAAACGCAAGAGACAGAACTGTGATCAGCAGACAAACAGGCAGAGAACGACGATAGAGTCGGCAAACATAATCATGGACCATGCGGTAGTTGCCGCGGCCCGCATTTTGTCCAACGATTACAACGGCCGCCGTCCCGTAAACACTGAGCAGTTCTGTGAACAGGGAGGTATACTGATCGGAATAAGTGTCTCCGGCCAGCAGGTCGGCAAGCAGACTGTTTTCCATCCGCTGCATGAAAAATGAACCGACGGACAGGAACAGGAACAGAAGACCCTTGGAACAGCCGTTGACCAGAGTATCCAGATAATGCGCCCTTTGTATGGAAAAGGGGGAGAGAAAGGAAATCCGGCCGCCGGATCGCTTTCTAAGAAGCCAGGCAAGGACCAGTACCTGCCACAGATGATTGATCAGCATGGCAAGCGCCGGGGCGGTAATTCCCATATGCAGGCCGGCAACCAGAAAAACAACCAGAGAAGTCTGCACCACAACGCCTGCCATGGAAAGAATGGCAGGAATCGTGCTGTTCCCCATTCCCTGAATGGTACTGATCAGGATCAGTTTCAGATAAAGAAGACCTGCGCCGAAAAGGATGACCCGGAAATAGGCGATCGCATCCGACATCAAAGCTTCCGGAACATTGGCCTGCTGCAGGATGATTTCGGAGAACAGAGGAAAGGACAGACAAAGGATGCCCATGGCTGACGTCAGATATATTGCGCCCCAGAATCCCTGCCGGATTTCTTCCGGATCACCGGAGCCGATACAGCGGGAAAGGCGTACGCCAAATCCACTGACAACGGCCGCAAACATGGAATTGATGATGGACACACATCCGGAGCATGCGCCGGTCACTGCCACCGCGTTCTGACTCAGATATCTGCTGATGACTGCCGTATTCACCATGGCGTAAATACATTGAAATCCTGCAGAAAGGAATAAGGGAAACAGAAACCACCGCAGTTCCCGGTTTCCGATTCTCTGTGTGAAATCAAGCTGTCGGAATTGTTTCATTTGACATTCTCCGTATGGTCCATAATCAATGGTCTGTGTACAAACTGGATTACAGGATAATTTAAACATAAAAGCAATATCAGGGCAAGCAAGTAAATTTTAACATTTAATTGTTAACTTTCACTTGCTTGACGGTAGTAAAACGGAATGCTAAAACAAAAAATGTATAAGACTATCAAAAATATCTTCTAAGCAAGGAGGAAGCGAATGTTTATTGTAATTATTTTAGTCATTGTTGGCATTCTCATTTTTCTGAAAATGAAGAAGGATAAAGCGGCCGACGCCCGTTTTATGCAGGAAGCGAAGGCATGGGAGCAGCAAGTGGCGGAACGGAAAAAAGATGGAGAACCGAAAGTATGCACGAAAATGCCGCCTCTTGAAGGAAAAGGAAAAACCATTCTAGGGCCGGATGGAAAAAACTATCCGAAAACAGTTTTGGAGAAAAATTATTTTAGCGTTATCTGGGATTTTTTCCTGGAGGATGCAGAGGATTACGCACATGCAAAATACGAATGCAGTCCGCTGTTCTGTATGACTGCGATGGAATATTATATCCTGGAATATTTTTACGGAAGTTTCGACTGGGGGAAACCTGAAACTTTGACCAAAGAATATGTGGAAAAAGGCATTTCTTGCATTTATGAGGTGGCGGAAAATTATGCATATCCGGCCATGCAGAATAACGATATGATTCAGGCACAGCATTATCTTGTACGAAGAACGGCAGATAAAAAGCGTGCCATGGAAGGCAATGGCTACTATAAAAATGTATACGAGATCCCTGTCAATATGGATAAAGCGTTGAATTTCTACAGAATGCCGGAGAAACTGCGTGAGAAATATACGGATTATGTGGGACAGGCAGGCAAAGACTGTGTCATTACCATGGTAAAATGCTGGCTCCAAACGGCGCATATTTATTCTGCCCGGCAGGAGGCGGAGAAGGCAAAAAAGCTTTATAG
The DNA here is from genome assembly GCA_029219125.1 of Bacillota bacterium. GTDB lineage: Bacteria > Bacillota > Clostridia > Peptostreptococcales > Anaerovoracaceae > RGIG7179. The sequence continues at coordinate 13,931 of JAQXSU010000123.1, read as the reverse complement.
CCAGGTATATCAGATGGCAGTCCGCTATTCTCTTGACGATATGATTATGGAGCTGATCCATGCTTTAACATCAGGGTATCCGAGAAATCCGGCTGACTATCAGGATCATGCATATAACATTTTAGCAGATTGGGCTTGCACCAGTGACCTGGGACTTGCCATGTATGTGGAATATGTACTTCATATAAATGGTCTGGACAAGACCCGAATGGCAAAGAGTCCCGAAGAAGCTGTCAAACTGTATCGGGAACAGGCAGAAAGCAATCACTATGCCGCTTATCTGCTTGGTCAGGCAACGCTTTTCGGCTATGGAACCGCAAAGGATGAGGCGTATGGGCGCAGGATGATAGAGATTGCGGCAGAAAACGGCTGTATTGCTGCTTTGTTTGCACTGATTCAGCTTTCTGCGGAAAGCAGGGAGGAATCAAAGAAATGGCAGTCCGATTTCGAGAAAACAGTTGCCGCTGTTGTGGCAGAAAGTGGCTCTGTGAGAGACGAACTAAAGCGGAGTGGAAAGAATGTAACGGAACAGCGTTTTTCGGAGATAGAACGCAGTCTTGCGGAAGCGGAACGAAAACGGCAGACGGATGCAGCAGCGGAAACACAGGAGGGCTTCGCTTTCCCTGTTGCTTTCTGCGACGAAAATCTGAATCGTTGGGAACGGGGAGACGTTTTGTTAGGCGTTGCCCGGTATCAGTGCATGAGCACAGGAGAAATCAGAAATCTGGATCGGCGCGATATCCAGCGGCTTGAAAGAACCCCGGGCATTCAGGTTGAGTATTGAGAAAGGAGATTTCCACATGAAAAAGACAAAGCGTTTTCTAAGTATAATGCTCAGCATTCTCCTCATTCTGACAGTATTGCCGATGGCATCTGCACCTGCATTTGCCGCCGAAACGACAAAAAGTCAGGATGGAAACTGGGGAATTTATGCGGACTACAACAAAAATACATGTATAATCTACGGGTATTACGGCAGCGATGCCAACTTGAAGATCCCTTCTAAAATCGATGGATTGAAAGTAACGAAAATCCAGCTGTCCACAGGCGGCAGTCCATGGACAAACAATTACACAAACCGCCAGGCGATTGTAACGATCGAAGTGCCAGATACCATAACGGAGCTTGGATATGCATCCTTTGCGAACCTGCCGAATCTGAAAGCCGTGAGCATTCCGTCTTCGGTGAAGACTTTTGGAGCCAGCCTTTTCGCCTGGTCCACATCCCTGGAAGAGTTTACGATTCCAAAAAATATGAAGGAAATTCCAAACGGAATGTTCAGCAGCTGCACTTCATTAAAGAATGTGACCATCCACAGCGGTGTCACGGCCTTAGGCGAGGGCGCTTTCGCCGGATGTACATCCCTGAAGACCATCAAGCTTCCGTCTAAGCTGAAAACGATCGGGGAAAGGTGTTTTGGCACCTCCAGTGCAGACTGGTGCGGACTGGAAAGCATCTCTATTCCGAATTCTGTGACCTCCATAGGCTGTTATGCCTTTAACCTCTGCAAAAATCTGACTGAGGTGAAGATGTCCACAAGGATAGAAGAAATCGGAAGTAATGCTTTTAGTGAATGTGAAAATCTGAAATCCATCACGATCCCATCCAGCTGTAAGAAAATAGAATACGGGGTCTTCGACGACTGTGACAGCCTGACTACCGCAGTCTTCAGAAGCGATCTGAAGCTGCCGTCTTACAGCTCACCGCTTCATGCCTCTTCTCTTTTAACCGTATATTCTGCGTCCTCCGAAAAGACTGTCAGAGAATACTGTTCTGAAAAAGGAATACGCTGGAAATCACTGAATCCGCCGAAACTGACCAGCAAGAAGCGGACAGCGACGACGGCCACCCTGAAGTGGAGTTCCGTTTCCGGTGCCGTGGGCTACAAAGTATACATGAAGACCGGAACCGGTTCCTACAAGCTGATGAAAACGACTACCGACCTCAGCTATAAAGCCACCGGCCTGAAAAAAGGCGTCATCTACCGGTTCTATGTAACCACCCTGAAAGAAGACGACCTGGGTCAGAATATTGAAAGCAAGGGCTCATCTGTATATAAAACGTATCTGAAAAAATAATTGCGAATAAGATAACAAAATGCGCCCTGCACGTAACGGAGGGCGAGCAGCATGAAAAAAGCAAAATAGGGAGGAAAACACTGATGAAAAAGATGAAGAAAATACTCTGCATCCTGCTCGTGATCATGGTTGCCGCAATGGCATTTCCTACGGTGAGCTTTGGTGCAAACGAAATCGTAAGCCAGGACGGAAACTGGCGTTACATCCCGGATTATAACAAGGATACATGCACAGTCATCGGCTACTACGGTTCTGATGCGGATGTGTCCATTCCATCCGTTGTGGACGATCTGAAGGTGACCAGACTGGATTTTCAATTTCAGGTGGCTGCGCCGCATAACCGGTGGATGAACCCGGAACCTGTCGTCAGCATTACAATCCCGAGCACAGTAACTTCATTGGGAAATTTCTGCTTTGCCGAACTGCCTAATCTGAAGAAAATTACAATCCCTTCTTCTGTAAAAGAATTTGGAAAAGGTCTTTTCGACTGGTGCACTTCTTTGGAGGAATTCACAATACCGGCAAATATGAAGGAAATTCCTTCGGAGACATTTGAAAACTGCACTTCCCTGTCGAAGGTAACCATCCATTCCAAGGTGACCAGTATCGGATATTTAGCATTCGCCGAATGTACTTCTCTGAAGCAGATCAAGCTGCCTTCCGGCCTTAAGAGCATCGGAGGACAGTGCTTCGTCGGAAGCGGTCTGGAAAGTATTTCAATACCGAACAGCGTATCCGATCTGGGTGGAGGTATCTGTGATCATTGCACAAACCTGACTTCTGTCAAGTTTACGACCAATGCGGATGTCAAGGATTTACCGTATAACAGTTTTTACCGCTGCTCGAATCTAAAGACGATCACGATTCCGTCCAATATCAGGAGAATGTCCTCTGGGTTTAGTGAATGTCCGAATCTGACAACGGTAATCGTACGCAATGATAACCTGGATATCATCGGCGGTCTTGAGCAGACTGCAGTACTTACAGCATACTCTTCCTCGAAGGCAACCAAACTGAGAGAATACTGCTCGAGGAAAGGTATCCGCTGGAAACCACTGGATCCGCCGGCATGGATCAGCAAGAAGCGGACAGACACAACAGCATCCCTGAAATGGAAGTCCATTACAGATGCTGTGGGCTACAAAATATATAAAAAGACCGGCTCCGGTTCCTATAAACTGCTGAAGACTGTTACCGGCACAAGCTATAAGGCCACCGGCCTGAAAAAAGGTACCACTTACAGATTCTATGTAACAACGCTGAAAGAGGATGCTCTGGGCAATCTGATCGAAAGCAAGGGCTCATCCGTATATAAAACGTATCTGAAAAAAAGCTGAGAGCGAAAGGAATATTACAGGAATGTTACGCGGATTATTTGGACGAAAAGCACCCTCAAAAGAGACGGTATCGGATGACACGGAAAAGAATCATCCGCCAGTCAAGTCGATCAGTGAAATGAAGGACCTGGAAGAAATACAGCAATATTATGATATGGTTTGCAAGATCGAAGATCCGGCAATCCGTGTCGGTGAACTTCAACCGTTTGCCGAAGCCGGGTTCCATCAGGCTATGCTGGAACTGGCACTGGCAAATGAAGAGTGCGGAAAAACGGAGGAAGTTTTCACATGGCTGAAAAAAGCCGCAGAAGCGGGAAATTATACTGCGTATTATGAATGGGGAATCCGAACGCTGCAGGGGGCCGCAGAATTGGCAAAGCAGCAGGGATATACGGATGAGAGACTTTTAAGAGCCGGTTTAAGCCAGCTGTGCGATGCGGCAGGCGGTGGCGTGCAAAAGGCAGTACAGGCTTTGACTGCGTATAACCATACGGAACGGGAAGAGGCGGCGCAGGTGATTCAGCCTGTTCTGGATGAAAATCTGAAAGAATGGGCGCAAATTCTGGATGAGAATGATACTCTGGCGCATGCGCAGTATACCAAAGGGCTCTGGTATTTTTACGGGGTAGGATACGCCCAGGACCTGGACAAAGCAAGAGAGTGGCTGCAGAAAGCTGCGGCCAAAGGGCACCAGGATGCAGGAGATCTTCTGGAGAATCCGCTTCTGGCAGAATTTTAAGATTGGAAGGTGAAAATGATGGGACTTTTTGATAAGAGAAGTGCACAGGAAAAAGAATTTGACAAGGCACTGAAAGCAGCACTGGCAAAACCAAATGAAAAGACGTTCGGGAGTCTGGAATCAGCCTGCCGAAATTATGCGCCGGGATGGCAAGGATGGCTTCTAATGGGATTATGCTATGACTGCGGCGCAGGCGTGACCAGGGATGCTGCGAAGGCGGCAGAATATCATGTGCAAGCGAAGCAGTGTGGGGATAACTGGGCATTAGGCTTTTATGCATACTACGAGCGATCCGCCGGAAATATTTATATGGAGGATCTGACCGAACGCGCACTGGCCTGCAGACGGATGGGAACGGCAGCGATGTATTTCGTCGATACCAGCGAGCAGCATCTTTCCAAGGGTGCTTCGGGCAGCGATATCGAATTTTTCCGTTCGATCTACAGTAAAGTAGATACCGGCGGTTTACTGCGATCCAGCGATGAACAGCTTCAGGTGTCCGTACACGAAAGCCCGTTTACCAGCTGGCTTGCCGCAACGGCCGCTTTCAAAAACGGAAAGGGCAATGCACAGGATGTGCAGATGTTCTCGAAAGAATTTTTTAAACAGGTCAAGGCCGTACAGAAAAGAAATTCTGATACTATTTCTTCGGCATATGCAGATTCCTGGCTCTATGTGGCAGGCGCAGCACTTTTATTTGCCGGAAGCTACGGTGGATTTGTCTATGATTTTTCCGACGATGATCAAAGCAACCGGATTCCAAAAGGCTTTCATATGATGTGGCAGGCTGCGGATCGCGGAAACGTGGCAGCTATGTACCTTTTGGCCGATATGGCGGATGACAAGGATTATCTGCCGGTGATTATCGACAGTTCCACCCATAGCGACAATCTGATTACGCTGGCATCTCTGATTTCCATTGCCGAGGAAAAGGGGCATGCAGGAGCAAAGGAAAAGTTAGAAGAATTGATGAAACTGATGGCAAAACTGTAAGAACGATATGTTTGGAAGAAAAGTATCAATACGGAACGGCTTTTATATGGAAATGGACGATATTTCGACAGAGTGGAAGGGTGACCGGCTGTGTCTTTGCCAGAACGCGGAGGAAATGCATGTGAGTGAGTTTCTGCAGCTTCTGCGTGACAAGGATTCCTTTTTGCCGGTCTACCTTGACCGGAATACGCTGGCGGGAAATCCTGTCAGCTGTCTGCAAAGCCGCATTATTTTTCAGGGAAAACAGGAAAAGATACCGAATCAGTTGAAAAAACCTGTGCGTCCGGCCGTACAGGGACCGGGAACGTTCGAGAGGGAGCAGATGGAGCGGGATATCCGTGCCATTAAAGATACGCTGGAACGTGAACTTCGGGATATTGACCGGCAGCAGGATTTTATGGAACGGTTTGCAAATGGTGGTTTTTTCACAGATGAAGAACAGATGTATATGGGAAGGATGGATGGAAATGCCTATGCGGATTCCAGAAACTTCCGGGAATATCTGAAGCAGGAGAAAATCGAAAAGGCGAACCGCGCCATTTCCCAGCGGCGTTATGCCGTTGAGCAGCAGGAGAGGCGCGCCAGAGAGGCACAGGAACGTTATGAAACGCTTGTCGCTGCTTATGAAAGGCAGGAACGCCGCCAGAATCAGATCACGCTCATGCGCTGCGGGATGGCAGTCTATCAAAAGAACAAGCTGGTCAGTCTTTTGGTGCTGCGAGAGAAACATCCGGTTTGGCATCTCTATGGACCTGACGAGATCAGCCTGACCGATCTGTCGGGAACAATTTATGAGGTAGAGGTTCTGGGAGAGAAAAAACCGGATGGAAAGCCGCTTCTGGAGTACATGGAGAAGGCATATGGTGAACTGATTCCTTCCGACTTTGACTTTCGAAAAGTGCGAGAGAAATTATGATATCTATAAAAAGTGGCTGAAAGGCCACTTTTTATATGAAAAACGGATTCTCTTTTCACAGGCTCCCGCTTCTTCACTGTCAACTTTTCTGCAACTTTCCGGCCCGATATGTTGTTTGAAATCAGGTTCTGTGGTATAGTATAAAAGTGAGTTAGACATAACTAATAGAGCAGGAGATGAGATACATGACGTTACGAGAACTGGAGATCGGCAGCACCGCGCGGATTTTGTCCGTGGGCGGGGAAGGAAGTCTGCGGCAGCATTTTCTGGACATGGGTGTGATTCCCGGCGCGGAAATCAAGCTCATGAAGCTGGCACCCATGGGAGATCCTATGGAGTTCAGAATCCACGGCTATGAGCTGACGCTGCGGTTGGCCGATGCCGAAAAGATCGAGATAGAAGAAATCAAAGACGTACATAGAGAGCAGACAGTAGAGAATCCGAATGCGGATACAGCCGGCCGGCAGAACAGAAAATCTGACAGAAACACCGAGAAATCCCACCACCCCGGCCTGGGAGAGGGCGGCATCTACCATGTGAAGACGGGAGAAAATCCCCTTCCGGCAGGTCAGACCATTACCTTCGCCCTGGCAGGAAATCAAAACTGCGGCAAGACCACCCTGTTCAACCAGCTGACCGGGTCCAACCAGCATGTGGGAAACTTCCCCGGTGTGACCGTAGACCGGAAAGACGGAGTGATCAAAGGCCACGATAACACCCTGGTGACCGACCTGCCAGGCATCTATTCCATGTCCCCGTATACAAGTGAAGAAATCGTCACCCGCCAGTTTGTGCTGGACGAAAGGCCAAAGGGCATCATCAACATCGTCGATGCCACCAATATTGAAAGAAACCTTTACCTGACCATGCAGCTGATGGAACTGGATATTCCTATGGTGCTGGCCCTGAATATGATGGACGAGGTGCGGGAAAACGGCGGCTCCATTCATGTGAATAAAATGGAAGAAATTCTGGGCATCCCGGTCATCCCCATTTCCGCCGCGAAAAATGAAGGTATCCAGGAGCTGATCGACCATGCAGTCCATGTGGCCCAGTATCAGGAAAAGCCCGGTCGAGCCGATTTCTGTGACCCGGATGACCACGACGGTGCAGTGCATCGGTGCCTCCATGCCATCATGCATCTGATCGAAGACCATGCCCGCCATGAAGGTATTCCGCTCCGGTTTGCCGCAAGCAAGCTGGCGGAAGGCGACCGGCAGATGCTGGAGCGCCTCAGACTGGATGATAATGAAGAGGAAATGCTGGAACATATCATCAAGCAGATGGAAGAAGAACGGGGCATGGACCACGCCGCTGCCATGGCGGACATGCGATTTGCTTTCATCCAGCAGGTTTGCGATGCCACCGTGGTTAAGCCGCGGGAGAGCAAAGAGCACGCTCGCAGCCAGAAGATCGACCGGATCCTCACCGGAAAATTTACCGCAATTCCTGCTTTCGTGGGCATCATGGGCCTGGTGTTCTGGCTCACCTTCGGTGTCATCGGCGCATGGCTTTCCGATCTGCTGGACCTGGGCATCACGGCCCTGACCAATCTGGTGGACGCCGGCCTCACCGCCTACGGCATCAACCCGGTGGTTCATTCTCTGGTCATCGACGGAATTTTCAACGGGGTGGGCAGCGTTCTCAGCTTCCTGCCGACCATTGTGACCCTGTTCTTCTTCCTGTCCATTCTGGAAGACAGTGGGTACATGGCCCGGGTGGCCTTCGTCATGGACAAACTTCTCCGCAAAATCGGTCTTTCCGGACGGAGTATCGTTCCCATGCTGGTGGGCTTCGGCTGTACGGTGCCGGGTGTCATGGCCAGCCGTACCCTGCCGTCGGAGCGGGACAGAAAGATGACGATCCTTCTGACGCCGTTCATGAGCTGCTCTGCCAAGCTGCCGATTTACGGCTTCTTTTCCATGGTCTTCTTCCCGGATCACAGTGCACTGGTGATGATCCTCCTGTATTTCACAGGAATTCTGGTGGGAATTCTGTTCGCCCTGCTGATGCGAGGCACCTTTTTCCGTGGTGAACCGGTGCCGTTCGTCATGGAACTGCCCAATTACCGGCTGCCCGGCCTGAAAAACGTGGGCCAGCTGCTGTGGGAAAAGGCCAGGGACTTCTTGCAGAGAGCCTTTACGGTCATTTTCGTGGCCACCATTATCATCTGGTTCCTGCAGACCTTTGACAGCCGGCTCAACGTGGTACAGGATTCCCAGCAAAGTCTGCTCGCTCTGGGTGCGGGTCTCATCAGTCCGATTTTCGCACCGCTGGGCTTCGGTGACTGGAGGATTTCCACGGCACTGATCACCGGCTTCATGGCAAAGGAAAGCGTGGTTTCCACCCTGACGGTTCTGCTGGGAGGAAGCGACCTGACCACCCTTCTGACGCCGCTGGCTGCTGCATCTCTGCTGGTGTTCTGTCTGCTGTACACCCCTTGCGTGGCCGCTATTTCTTCCATCAAGAGAGAGCGGGGAGGTAAATGGGCAGCGGGCGTGGTGGTGCTGCAGTGCGTCATTGCATGGCTGTGCGCCCTGGTGGTATATTTCCTGGGAAGTCTTCTGTAGAAACTCATTGCAGAAAACGCAGTTTGAAGATATAATCTGAGTATACGAGTATACAGGCTTTCAGGGAGACCTGAAACGGGAGGTTTTTATAATGGAAGAAAAAGTAAAACAATTAATCGCAGAGTATTTCGATGAAATCGTGGCGATCCGCCGGGATTTTCACCAGCATCCGGAACTGTCCGAGCATGAAGAAAGAACCATGACGAAGATTAGTGAATATCTGACCGCATGGGGCATTCCGAACGAAACCAACATCGGCGGTCACGGCGTGGTGGGCGTCATTGAGGGAAAGGCCCCGGCAGGTGGCAGCCGCAAGTATGAAGCGGTGGGAATCCGTGCAGATATCGATGCTCTGCCGATTCAGGAAGCGGTGGACTGCCCGTTTAAATCCGTGAACGATGGCGTGATGCATGCCTGCGGTCACGATATGCATGCCGCCATGCTGCTGGGAAGCGCAAAAATTCTGAAAACACTGGAAAATGAGTTCAGCGGCACCGTGAAGCTGTTCTTCCAGCCTGCCGAGGAAACGGTGGGAGGTGCAGACCAGATGATTCAGGACGGCTGCATGGATAATCCACAGGTGGGTGCAGTCCTTGCATTTCACGTGGCACCGTATCTGCCGACCGGAACCATTGAATTCCGCCGGGGAAAGATGAACGCAGCAACCTGCGATCTGCAGATCGAGGTGGAAGGTGTATCCTGCCACGGCGCACATCCGGAAGGCGGCGTGGACGCCATCGTGGCAGCATCCCAGATTGTAACTGCATTTCAGAGCATCCTCAGCCGGAATCTGGCACCGACCAACGCAGGTATCATTACGGTAGGCCAGTTCCACGCAGGAACCAAGGATAACATCGTAGCGGGAAGTGCACACCTGTCCGGCACCATCCGCGCACTGGATCCGGATACCATGAAGACCTTGAAGCGTAGAATCACCGAAACGGCAGAAGGCATTGCAGCCGGCTACGGCGCCAAAGCCCATGTGCAGCTGACAGACGGATATCCGTCCCTGATCAACAGTGATGAGGTTTGTGGTGAAATGGAAGCACTGGCAGAAAGAATGCTGGGAAAAGAAAAGATGTACTTCATGCCGGAGCCTAGCCTGGGAGCCGACGACTTCGCCTTCTTCACCCAGCGGTGCGACGGTCTTTACATGAATGTAGGCACCAATTCCGGCAAGGAAGAAAAGCCGCAGAACATTCACAGCGAATACTACCATCCGGACGAAGACGCCATGAAGAACGGAATCCTGATGGAAGTGCTGGGAAGCCTGCAGCTGCTGGAAAAAGCCGAGTAATACCTGTGATGATCATTTTTGATCGAACACGAAAAATATAACAACGACATCAAAAAAACAGGGCGCTTGCGGCGGATATAATTGCTGCAAGTGCTTTTTTCAATAAAAAGAAATGTCCCACATCGGAAATAATCAAAATCACCATGGTGATTTCAGCCTTTCACTTGCATGAGATCACATGGTATTATATGATATATAAACTAACGAAAATTATTTGGAGAACTGGCGATAGTGCATACAGGGACATGCCAGAGGAGTAGGAGAATGTTTCAAAAGGAGACCGTGCTGCGAAAACTGCAAAAAATCCTGTCCGGAAAGGGAAACAAGCTGTTTGATAATCAGGTTTGCTTTTATAACGCGATTTTCGGCATGACCAATCCGGAAGCGTTCCCGGAGGAACTGGTCGCATATATGCGGACAGCAGAACGCAATAAACAGAGAGATCGTAAAATGCAGGGCATCGAGATGTTTTTCAAAGATGGTCTGGATAAAAGCTCCAGCAATATCGGAAAGCATATTAATGACTGTCCTGGTATGGGTATCCCCAAATTCCACTGCATCCACTATGCGCAGACAGAGCAAAAAAGTGAGATCTGCAAGCGTCTTGCGGCGGTGATCCGGTACAGTGCAATCCGCCGCAAGACGAATCTTGAAGAACTGTTTCTGCATCTGAAGACAGATCTCTCCTTTGCATCAGAGATCTTGTTTCAGACTGATACAGTGGACGAAATGCTGCTGGCATCCATCCTGTACGAGATCGTGCAGGCACATTTGGAAGAACGGCGCAATCCCGAGAAAACCGGGGAGGAGACGACATTTGGAAAGGTCAACATGAAGCAGCAGATTGAGGAGTATTTCCTGACCTGCGACTGCTATGAGTTTACCAGCATTGATTATTTTTTTGCGCTGCAGCGCATGGCTGGGCAGAACGTGATTGCCTGCAGCAATCTGGCGGGCTTCTATTATGTGGGCATGGAATTCGTGGTAAAAAATGCGGCGGGTGGACCCCATGGAAAGTATGTGGTAGAGCGAAATATGAAGCAGGCAGCCCATTACTTCAAGCGGGCAGCATCCAGCCAACCGCCTTATGCCCCCGCACTGTATTCTTATGGCCATATGCTCCTTCATGGCGATACCGGAGATCTGACTGAGGAACAGCGCATGAAAGAGGCGGAGAGGTATTTTCAGCTGGCAGCCGCACAGAAGTTTCATCACGCGGTGAGCGGTTTAGGCGATCTGGCCCTGCTGCGAGCGGAAAAACTGTTAAAACAACCCGGGGTGGAAATGCATTTCCAGGAGATTGTAACGGAATTGGCGGCTGCGATCGGTTACTTTGACCAGGCGGAGAGGATGGGTTCCTTTTGGGGTCCCATCAAAGCAGCGCAGTTTCTGGATAACCCTGCCTACGAGCCGTACCGGAAGCAGGCGTTGGCAAAGGCTGGTCTGACCGGAGAGCAGACCGCCCGTGCCAGGTGGAAGCAGGCGGTAGCCATGGGAAATGTGTTTGCCATGGATGAGCTTGCCATGCTGGACCTGCGGCTGGGGTATATAGAGGAGGCGCAGGAGATGCTGGAGCAGGCGGCCGGGATGAATTACCCCAATGCATCTTACCATCTGGCTCAGTGTTTTTACGGAGCGTGCGGACTCTGTCCGGATGAAAAGAAATATCGCCACTATCTGGAAAAATCCGCTTATGACGGGAGCGCCAGAGCAAGCCTCGCCCTGGGTAAGATGGCACTGGCAGCGTGTGATGCGGCAGATACAACGGAGGAGAAGCGCAGACAGCAAAAGCTGGCCTCGGCCTGGCTCCAAAAGGCGGAGGAACAGAATTTCAGCTGTTTTGAGAAAGAGGTCTATGAACAATTGCGGCTGACATCACCATGGTAAGACGGACTGCGATTGTTCAACTCATGATAAAAATATGATAGAATGTTCGCAAAGGCGGATAGTCTATTTTATTTTGCTGCATATACAAGAAAAATGAGGAGAGGAAATACCATGAACGAACAGAAGCTGACGGGCTATCCATCCGTAGATAAGCCCTGGCTGAAATATTACTCGGAAGAGGCAATTCGAGCGGAACTTCCAGAGGAAACACTTTACGAGAATCTATGGAAATGCAATCAGGACAATCTGCATTGCATAGCCATGGAATACTATGGAAATAGGATATCTTATGCGACCTTATTTGAAAATATTGATAAGGTTGCAGGTGCATTGGCAGCATCCGGAATAGGGTGTGGGGATACTGTAACGGTATGTTCCCTGAACTCTCCGGAAACAGTGTATCTGCTGTACGGAATCAATAAAATCGGAGCCATAGCAAACATGGTGAGTGGCCTTTCTGATACAAAGGATCTAATCAGGTATATAGAGGATACGAATTCAAAACTACTCGTTACGATAGACAATTTCCTGGACAAGATAATAGCAATTCAGGAGCAAACCTCACTTGAAACAATAGTAGTGATGAATGTCACAGACTCCATGGGAAAGATGACCAGGATCGCTGCACAATATCTGAAGGGAATGAAACCAAAAATCCTCCCGGATGATTGTCATTTTATTAAGTGGAAGAATTTTATCGCAAAAAGTATTCCTGTGGATACTTTTCGAGATGCTGAGAGTGTGGCAGTAATCACATATACAGGCGGCACGACCGGAGGGTCGAAAGGTGTTATGCTCAGCAGCAAAGCGATAATTGCTGCGGTATACCAATATATTCTGTGTGACGCAGGTCTGGACCGCGGGCAAACCTGGCTGCAGTTTTTCCCGCTGTTTATTGCCTACGGAATTGGCCCATCTCTCCATTTGCCATTGATGGCCGGTCTGACATTGATTGTCCGAATTCCAATGGCGGATCGATTAAGTGAGATTTTGAAAAAATACAAACCCAATCATGTTCTTTCTGGCCCTGCCATGTGGACACAACTGGCAGAAGAGAATCGGAATATTGATCTGTCTTTTCTGATAGAACCAACCACCGGCGGAGATAAATTGCCCGTCCATCTGGAAGAAAAGATCAATGCCTATTTCAAAAAACAGGGTGCAAAAGGATTCCTTATGAACGGATATGGGCTATCTGAAGTAAGTGCGGGTGTGGCAACGAACTTCAAGAATGTACATTGCGCAGGAAGTGTTGGGGTTCCGTTCTGCAAAAATAGTATTGCGGCATTTGATTTGGAAACCGGCGAAGAACTGCGCTACGGCGAAGAAGGTGAAATATGTATTCTTACGCCATCTCTCATGAATGGTTACATCAGCGGCGAGGACGAAACGGTATATACGCATCAGGATGGTTGTAAATGGCTCCACTCGGGCGATCTTGGCTATATTTCTGCGGATGGATTTGTTTTTATCACCGGCAGAATAAAACGATACTTCTTATATATAGCAAACGGAGAACAGAAAAAAGTATTTTCTGCTGATATCGAAAAGGTGTTGCTGACACATCCTCTGATTGAAAACTGCGCGATCATTCCAATTGCACACAAAACAAAAAATCAGGCTGCGAAAGCTTATATTAAATTGAGAGATCAGACTGTGGATATTGCAGAGGCGGAACACTCATTACGGAAATTCTGCTGTGAGAACCTGGCAGAAAGTTACAGACCGGAAGCGTATGAATTTGTGTCTTCCTATCCACTTACAAAAATAGGAAAAATCGATTATCGACTGCTTGAACACCAGGCAAACCAAAAATAAAAAATCATATCGCTTTACAGACCGCTTGCGAAACATCGCAGGCGGTTTTTTCTGCAGTACTGCACAGAGGAAGAATTCACTGTCAGGTTCCCCGAATTTAAAATTGTATATTTTTTGTATACCCAATGCAAAAAATGAAACCCGCAGGGTTCATTTTTACAGGCGGCGTGGGAGCGGCAGAATTTCAACGGTTATAAAGTATACAGGATACAAACTGGGACGGGCGGAAACAAAAAGAGAACCCCAGACTTCCGAAGAGGTGAAATTTCAACGAAAAAAGGCCGGGCGTACAGATT
>JAQXSU010000122.1 GCA_029219125.1 Bacillota bacterium | reverse complement strand
GCCGAGAGAAAGAATACCTGGTGCAGAGGGGAACCAGGACACCTTCGATGGTCTGCAATATGCTGTCGGCGTGGAAAGAGCCGTCGGGGCCTTCCATAAGAATAATCAGGTTTTTTGGCGGGTAGATTCCGTTGAGATGATAGAGCCGCATCGTTTCCTCGTGGCGTTTCCTGTAGGCTTCCTTCTGAAACATGCCGTCATATTCCATGTAATAGTCCAGCCAGGGTGCGATCGGAATGGTAAAATCCGGATAGCGGATTTTCGGCGTCCCGTCTTCATCCTGCAGCATCAGCTTCTTTTCGTAGTGGAATGACAGCCCGCAACCGTAGAGAAGTTCTGCGACAGAGGCTTCGGCCTTCGTCCGGGTCAGCAGGCCAAACGTGGTCTTATGGATCAGCAGGTCTCTGCGATAGGGGTTTTCGGACTGGGTAAAGCGGGGCGTTCCGGTCGGCTGCAATGTCTGCTGCGATGTTCCCTGCAGGGTTTCCTGCAGTGTTGTCCACAGGTCAGTATCCTCATAAGGAACGTCTGCATTCCGGTAGGCTTTTGGAAGCTGTTTGCAGATGCTGGAATAATCGAAGGGCGCATAGGTTTTCAGATATTTTTCACGGGCTTTCAAATTCTGCTCCAGCCTTTTGATGCTTTCCTGGAGAATACGCTTGTATTGCAGTTCATGGAGGAGGGGCGTCATCGTCCGGTTAAGATAATGAGGTTTCGGATCTCCGGGAAGCTTATGGTAATACTGCGGGCGGCCGGTGCGGTCGGGTTTGCAGGCCAGGAATCCCGGCGGGCATTTTTCGAACCGTTCTCTGAAGGACTGCAGCAGAAAACGCTCGGCTTCCATCTGCTTTTCTGTAATTTCCTTAAAATCCATAAATTTACACCACCTTTCTGTTACTTTTTTACCATATTTTTGATGATTTGTAAATACATATATTTCGGTTTGGTTGATTCGGCTGGGGAATCCGCTTTACGATCCGCTTTCGGACGGTCGGCGACAATGTGAGATAGACAAATAGTGTCTATGTATATCGATTTTTTCTGCCTTCAACCAGCCGCAGTTCCATGGACACATACATATGGAACAAAAAATGGCCAAAAGGGTCGGGTGAAAGTGTCAGCGTGAGCTGGTCAAGCGGGGAAAAAGCCTGAAAAGGGCCTGAAAGTGGTCTGAAATAAGAGCTTTTTCCCCGTAAACGACCACTTTCGGGAGATTCCACCCGACCCTTTTGGCGATTTTTACTCTAATAAGTATGGGTTGCACAAAACTAACCGGTCGGCAAACCGAGCCAGAGCAGTAAGTTAGTATGACGAGAATGGAGAAACCGCTGGATTCGACAAGCTTCGACAGGATACGACAAACTTCGGCAGGGTCCGACAGCCACGCCGCACGCTATGGCACCGCCTCCCTCCGCGAATTCCCCTTCCGTAATCCCACCGACAAAACTAGTGCTACTTCGACAAAACCTCTCAAAGACATGCATGTCTCAAAGTGATAGAATAAAGGCTGGGGTAATAGGCCGTCCGCCCCCGGCAGATCGGAAAAAGGAGGAGAAATACAATGGAGATCATATATGAAATGACCGGAAACACACTGACCGCGCAGCTTATGGGAGAACTGGACCATCATGCAGCAGCGAAAGTGCGCAGTGAGATTGACGATACAATGGACAGCTATGGCGCGAAAAACCTGATTTTTGATTTCAGCAAGGTCACGTTTATGGACAGTGCGGGAATCGGCGTTGTGCTGGGCAGATACAAGCGGCTACAGGCCGTCGAGCCTTCTGCCAGCAGAGCCGCCGGCACCACCGCCACTGCCACCGCCGTCGGCACCACCGCCATCGCCGCCACCGCCGGCGGCAGCGTCGTCATCACAGGCTGCAGCCAGAAAATTTACAGTATTCTGCATATGGCTGGGATTTTTTCCTTGATGAAATATACGGAAACAAAAGAGGAAGCGATCACGTACCTGTACGGAAGAAAAGAGGTGTGCTGATGGAAAGGAAAATGAAAGTACAGCTGGAAGGAACACTGGAAAGCCAGAGCCTGGCCAGGGCAGTGGCAGGCGCTTATGCGGCGGAGCTGGATCCCACGGTGGACGAACTGACAGAAATCAAAACAGCAGTCTCCGAAGCAGTGAGCAACGTGGCTCTCCATGCGTATCCCGGCGAGATCAAGGGGGACATGACCCTGGAATTCATGATGCCCGCCAGGGATACGATCATGATCCGGGTGACGGACCGCGGCGTAGGAATCGAAAACATCGCCAGAGCCATGGAACCTATGTACACCACCGACACGGGAGAAAACTGCTCCGGCATGGGGTTTACTGTCATGGAAAGCTTCATGGACAAGATCAGGGTGGACAGCCGTCCGGGAGAGGGGACCACGGTGACCATGATCAAGAAGCTGGATACATATTACGGAATCTGATATGGGCGTGTGGACAAAAGAAGAACTGGAAGCTGTGGTGGAGAAGCACGGCGGGCTGGTGAAGTCTGTGGCCCTTCGCCTGGCAAGGACCTATGGCGAAGATCCGGAGGATCTGATACAGATCGGTTATATCGGCCTGCTGAAGGCGGCACAGCGGTTTGACGAAGAGCGTGGGCTGCAGTTTTCCACTTATGCGGTGCCCATGATTGCCGGCGAGATCCGGTCACAGCTTCGGGACCAGGGGAGCATGAAAATGAGCCGCAGCCTGAAAGCGGATGCAGCACTGGTACGGCGGGCTGAGAGCGATTTTATCAAGCTTCATGGATTATCACCTCACCTGACACAGCTTGCAGAGATGACAGGGCTTACCGCAGAACGGGTGCTGGAGGCATGCCAGGCATCAGATGCTCTGAAGAATATGCAGGACGTGGATGGGATCGCAGCCGAAACCGATGCAGCCATGTGGACAGATCGGGAGGAGCAGGATATCGCCAGGATCGATCTGGCCAGTGCAGTGGCATCTCTGGAGCCCAGGGCACGGCAGGTGATCGTGCTGCGGTATTATAAGGACTACACCCAGCAGCAGGTGGCAGACTTACTGGGTATCTCTCAGGTCCAGGTATGCAGGATAGAAAAAAAGACTCTCCGGGCGATGGCGCCGAAAGTGTCGGGAGAACTATGATTTTATGCAATTTTCGTGTTTTTTCACAAAATATTTTCTCCCGGTCTCTTTCCGGACAGAGGGGGAATTTTTTTCGACATTTTGTGCTGCGAAAGGACAAAATTTTGTTGCATTATTAACAAAAAAGTGGTTTAATATTATTGTATGTTGTTATGACTTTATGTGAGTAACACAGGTCAGAAATACGGTTCCGCATACTGGATCCGTTATTATAATTTAAGGAGGCATTTAAATGAATTTTCAACTAACGAAGGAACAAGAATTCGTAAGAAAAATGGTAAGAGACTTTGCCACGAACGAAGTTGAACCGTTAGCTGCAGATATCGACAAGGAACACAGATTCCCTGTTGAAACTGTAGAAAAAATGGCCAAATTCGGCCTGTTAGGTATTCCGTTCCCTACCGAATACGGTGGAATGGGCGGCGACCACATTTCCTACGCAATTACCGTAGAAGAATTATCCAGAGTATGTGCGTCCACAGGTGTTATCTGCTCCGCACACACTTCCCTCTGCTGCTGGCCTATCTTCAACTGGGGTAATGAAGAACAGAAGCAGAAATATCTGCCTGACTTATTAAGCGGCAAGAAGCTGGGTGCATTCGGTCTGACCGAACCAAACGCAGGTACTGACGCTTCCGGTCAGCAGACCAGAGCAGAACTGGTTGGCGACAAGTGGATCCTGAACGGTGCCAAGGTATTCATCACCAACGGCGGATATGCTGACGTATTCGTTGTAATGGCTATGACCGACAAGAAGAAGGGCAACCACGGAATTTCCGCATTCATCGTTGAAAAAGGCGACCCTGGATTCTCCATCGGTAAGACCGAAGACAAGATGGGTATCTGCGCATCTTCCACAACAGAACTGATTTTCCAGAACTGCGAAATCCCTGCTGACAGACTGTTAGGTCAGGTTGGCGACGGTTTCAAGGTTGCAATGTCCACTCTGGACGGCGGCCGTATCGGTATCGCTTCCCAGGCTCTGGGTATCGCACAGGGTGCATTCGACGTAACTGTTGAATACATGAATGCAAGAAAACAGTTTGGCAAGAAGCTGTCCCAGTTCCAGGCTCTGCAGTTCGAAATGGCTGACCTGAAGACCAGAATCGAAGCTGCAAGACTGCTGGTTTACAGAGCTGCTGACATGAAGGATAAGCACATGGCTTATGGCGAAGCTGCTGCAATGGCTAAGTTATACGCTGCTGAAACTGCAATGGCTGTAACTACCAAGTGCGTACAGTACCACGGTGGATACGGCTACACCAAGGATTATCCGGTTGAAAGAATGATGAGAGACGCTAAGATTACCGAAATCTACGAAGGTACTTCTGAAGTTCAGAGAATGGTAATCGCTGGTAAGACTTTCAAGAAATAAGATTGCAGGAGGAAATTGAAATGGCATTTAACATTATTGTATGTGCAAAACAGGTTCCTGATACAAACGTTATCAAGATTAACCCTAAGACAGGAACATTAATCAGAGACGGTGTTCCATCCATTCTGAACCACGACGATGCGAACGCTCTGGAAGAAGCTTTAAAAATCAAGGATAAGCATCCTGATACTCATATCACCGTTATCTCCATGGGACCTCCGCAGGCAAGCGACTTATTATTCGAATGTATTGCGAAGGGTGCAGACGAAGGTATCCTGGTATCCGACAGAGCTGTCGGCGGTTCCGATACCTGGGCTACTTCCAATACTCTGGAAGCTGCTGTACGCAAGTGGGAAAAAGAAAACGGTCCTGCTGACCTGATCTTTGCCGGTCGTCAGGCTATCGACGGAGATACCGCACAGGTTGGTCCGCAGATTGCTGAAAAGCTGGATCTGCCGCAGGTTACTTACGTAGAAGAATTTGAAATTGCAGACAACATGAAGGACATCACCGTTAAGAGACAGCTGGAAGACGGTTATGAACTGATTCACCTGCAGACTCCTTGCATGCTGACCGCGATCAAGGAATTAAACGAGCCTAGATACATGCACATGAAGGGTATCTTCGGCGCAAAGGACATCAAAGTCTGGAACGCAAAGGATATCGAAGTTGACCTGACCAAGGTAGGTCTGGAAGCTTCCCCGACAAACGTATTCCGTTCATTCACACCTGCTCCGAAGGCTCCTGGCCAGAAGGTTGCCGGCGACACTGAAAATGAACAGGCTAAGAATCTGTTAATTCAGCTTAAGGGTAAGCACATCATCTAATTAGGAGGAAATACAATGGCTATTGAAATTTTAAAAGAAAAATGTATTGGCTGCGGACTGTGCTTTAAGTCCTGTCCGTATGATGCCTTCGAATTCGAACCTTATGATGGCAACAAGCTGGGTAAGGTTGCAAAAGTTAATGCAAAGTGCTCCTTCTGTAACCAGTGCTTAACCGCATGTAAGTTTGGTGCAATCCAGGAAAAGAAGCAGGATGCTGCTGTTGACCTGTCTGCATACAAGCACATCTGGGTATTCGCAGAACAGAGACAGGGCAAGATCCAGAACGTAGCTCTGGAACTGCTGGGCGAAGGTAAGAAGCTGGCTAAGGATATCAGCGATGATACTCAGATCTGCGCAGTACTGATCGGTAACAACATCGACCACCTGGCTCAGGAATGCTTCGAATATGGTGCAGAAAAGGTTTACATGGTACAGGATCCATTACTGGAAAACTACACCACCGACGGCTACACCAAGGTTATGAAGCAGCTGATCGACGAATACAAGCCTGAAATCGTTTTGTACGGTGCTACCCACATCGGCCGTGACTTCGCACCTCGTATCGCTGCAAGATGCAACACCGGTCTGACTGCTGACTGTACTCATCTGGACGTTAAGGTTTCCAAGTACATCGAATTCGCAAAGGCAAACACCACTCTGGACACTTCCACGCTGGATCCGAACGATCCATCCACCGGAATCAAGCAGACTCGTCCGGCATTCGGCGGTAACCTGATGGCTACCATCATCTGCCCGAAGACCAGACCGCAGATGTCCACTGTAAGACCTGGCGTAATGCAGAAGCAGGAAAGAGTTCCTGGTGCTACCGGTGAAATCGTAAATGTTAAGCCGGACATCAAGGCTTCCGATATCAGAATCGAAATCAAGGATATCGTAAAATCCATGAAGGAAATGGTATCCCTGACTGACGCTAAGATCATCTGCTCCGGCGGACGTGGTCTGGGCGATGCTTCCGGTTTCGAACTGATTAAGGAATTCGCTGACAAGGTTGGCGGCGTAGTTGGTTCTTCCCGTGCAGCAGTAGATGCTGGCTGGATTGATCACTCCCACCAGGTAGGCCAGACCGGTACCACTGTAAAGCCTGAAATCTACTTTGCATGCGGTATCTCCGGCGCTATTCAGCACCTGGCTGGTATGCAGACCTCCAACTGCATCGTTGCGATCAACAAGGATCCGGATGCTCCGATCATGGAAGTTGCTGACTATGCAATCGTAGGCGACCTGTACAAGGTAATCCCTGAAATCATCAAGGAATGGGATAACGCAGAAGCTCTGTACGACGCTACTACGAAATAAGATCGTTTCGGCGATTCAATAAAAAATCAAACAGAAGGGGGACTGTTTTACAGTCCCCTTTTTTGGCACTATGAAAATGGAAAAGAATGAGGGCATACTTATGAAGACGAACTTACTGAAAAACACCGCACACATTTTTGGAGCGATTTTTGTTCTTCTGCTCCTTTGCTGTCTGATTCCTGCGAAAGCCGATGCCGCAACCTATCAGACAGGTTCTCTGTATCACGACAGCACAAAGCTTGGAAATACGTATTTCTGGACGTCCGACTATAAGCAGCTGCGCTGCGGTGACAGTCAGGATGGAGAAGGAACGCTTCTCTTCGACTGTGCAGCCGGAGGCAGCGATATGGTATGGCTTTCCCATAAACTGATTTCCAATGGAAATACCGTGTATTTCTCCGTAAATGACAGCGTAAACAGCTGTTATGTCATTTACTCCTGTAAGACAGACGGAACCGGTCTGAAAAAGATTAAGACCATAAAAACGCCGGAAGGCACAGAAACCTATATCAACCTGGTTTCTGTTTATAATAATGTGCTGTTTTTCGACAGATACGTCGGCAAAGATGAGGAACCAAGCACAAAAGACGGTCTGTATTCCATCGGTCTGAAGTCCGGAACACTGAAGAAGAGATTAAGCAATTTCGTCTTCGACTATGCGGCCGGCGGCACCAGATATATCTATTATCTGAAAGATAATTCGGATGGCAGCGTCCAGCTTCGTGCTTACGACTGCAAATCTTTCAAGAGTGTTTCCATTGCAAAAAAAGCCAATGCACTGGGATATTATGACGGAAAGCTGTATTATTCCAAATACACCTCTTCCTCTATAAAGGTTTACAGATGCACCGCAAGCGGAAAGGACGACAAGCTGGTAGTAACCCTGAACAATGCACAGGATCTGACCATGAAAGGCAGCGTGATCACCTACCGTGTCGATGCAGGTAATTGGAATTTCGTTACCTACACCTATAATGTGAAGACCAAGCAGACCCAGCAGGTATAGAACATGATGAAATAACCGGAACACCCTTTTGAATAAGGGTGCTTCCGGTTTTTTATATTGCCTGCGGCATAGAATTTCGGTATAATAAAAACAGCGGACTCGAAGGGAGGCGGAAGGATTGAGACGAAAAAAACTGTTTTTGCTGGATATGGACGGGACCATTTATCTGGACGATCACGTGTTTTCCGGCACGCTGCCCTTCCTGCAGCAGGTGCGGGCACAGGGCGGCAGGTATCTCTTTCTGACCAATAATTCCTCCCGGGGTGTGTCCGATTACGTAGCAAAACTTGCACGGCTGGGCATTCCGGCGGTTCCTGAGGATTTTGTCACGTCGGTGGATGCCATGATTTCCTTCCTGGAGCGGCGATACGGCCCATCGGAGGCGCGGCAGAAGCAGATTTATCTGATGGGAACGGAATCTTTTCGCCGGCAGATGGAAGCGGCAGGATTTCGGATCGTGACCAGTCTGCAGGATGTATCGGAGGGAATCCCGCCGGACGCACCGAATGACAGTCCGCCGGAGACGGTCGACATACTCATTGCGGGCTTTGACCGGGAGCTGACATTTCAGAAACTGGAAGATGCCAGCCGCCTGCTGACGGCCGGGACGGAATATTTTGCGACGAATCCCGACTGGGTCTGCCCCACCGCCTGGGGCGCAGTGCCTGACTGCGGATCCATATGCCAGATGCTGGAGCATGCCACGGGGCGGCTGCCGTATTTTGTGGGCAAACCCCAGCCTGACATGGT
>JAQXSU010000121.1 GCA_029219125.1 Bacillota bacterium | reverse complement strand
AGTTTCATATTCTACGTGTGCAGTAGAAATGGTGATACCTCTTTCTCTTTCTTCCGGAGCCTTATCGATCTGGTCGAAGTCTACCTTCTGGCCCAGCTGATATCTCTCGAACAGAGTCTTGGTGATTGCAGCGGTCAGAGTAGTCTTACCATGGTCTACGTGTCCGATGGTACCGATGTTAATATGCGGTTTGGTTCTTTCAAACTTCTGTTTTGCCATTTTTTTAATCCTCCATAAATTTCAGGATGCCGGTCATGCACAGGCAAAACCGGCATGATGGTTTATATCATTTGTTATTTGTTCAGCTTTTCTACCAGATTGTCCGGTAATTTTTCGAAGTGGTCCATCTGCATTACATAAACGCCGCGGCCCTGAGTCTTGGAACGCAGGTCTGTCGCATAACCGAACATTTCGGACAGAGGTACCATACCTCTTACTGCCACAGCACCCAGGTTCATGTCGGAACCTTCGATTCTTCCTCTTCTGGAAGAAATATCGCCGATTACGTCGCCCATGTATTCTTCCGGAACAGTAACTTCTACCTTGAAGATTGGTTCCAGCAGAACCGGTTTCGCCTTCTTCATAGCTTCTCTGAACGCCATGGAAGCGGCGATCTTGAATGCCATTTCAGAAGAGTCAACTTCATGGTAGGAACCATCGTACAGTTCCACACCGACGTCTACTACCTGGTAGCCGGCGATCGGACCATTTTCCATCGCTTCCCGGATACCTTCTTCGATCTTAGGGATGTATTCCTTCGGAATTGCACCACCCACGATAGAATTCTTGAATTCGAATCCGGAACCGGCTTCTCTCGGGTAAACCCGAATCTTAACGTGACCGTACTGACCACGTCCGCCGGACTGCTTCGCATACTTGTTGTCCACATCTGCGGTGCCGGTGATGGTTTCTTTGTAGGAAACCTGCGGCTTACCAACATTTGCTTCCACCTTGAATTCACGCATCAGTCTGTCTACGATGATTTCCAGGTGCAGTTCGCCCATGCCGGCGATGATGGTCTGTCCGGTTTCCTCGTTGGTATAGGTCTTGAACGTAGGGTCTTCTTCTGCCAGCTTAGCAAGAGCGATACCCATCTTTTCCTGACCTGCCTTGGTCTTAGGTTCGATAGCGATCTCGATAACCGGATCAGGGAATTCCATGGATTCCAGAATAATTTCATGATCCTGGTCGCACAGAGTATCACCAGTGGTGGTATCCTTTAGGCCTACTGCTGCAGCGATATCTCCTGCGAATACCTCGGTGATTTCTTCTCTCTTGTTTGCGTGCATCTGCAGAATACGTCCGATTCTTTCCTTCTTGCCCTTTACGGAGTTATACACGTAAGAACCGGAAGTCAGGGTACCGGAGTATACTCTGAAGAATGCCAGCTTACCTACGAACGGGTCAGCCATGATCTTGAATGCCAGAGCAGAGAACGGTTCGCTGTCGCTTGCCTTTCTTTCGTCTTCTTCATCTGTCTCCGGATTGATACCCTTGATTGCAGGAATATCAACAGGGGACGGCATATAGTCAACCACAGCGTCCAGCATCATCTGAACACCCTTGTTTCTGTAGGAAGAACCACACAGAACCGGAACCATTCTGTTGGCGATGGTTTCCTTTCTGATGGTTGCCTTGATCTGTTCGATGGATGGTTCTTCGCCTTCCAGGAACATCATCATCAGCTCTTCATCTGTTTCGCAAACGGATTCGAGCAGTTTTTCTCTCCATTCCTGTGCCAGATCCATCATGTCAGCCGGAATGTCGGTGATCTCGAATTCCTTACCCAGCTCATCCTTGTAGATTTCGGCCTTCATGGTAACCAGGTCAATGATTCCAACGAAGGATTCTTCTGCACCGATCGGCAGCTGGATAGGGACTGCATTTGCCTTCAGTCTGTCCTTGATCATGTCAACGACTCTGAAGAAGTTTGCACCCATAATGTCCATCTTGTTTACATAGACCATTCTTGGAACGCCGTACTTATCAGCCTGTCTCCATACAGTTTCAGACTGCGGTTCTACACCACCCTTTGCGCACAGTACGGTTACGGAACCGTCCAGTACACGCAGGGATCTTTCTACTTCTACGGTGAAGTCCACGTGTCCCGGGGTGTCGATGATATTGATTTTGATACCCTTCCACTGTGCAGTGGTTGCAGCGGAAGTAATCGTGATACCACGCTCCTGTTCCTGCTCCATCCAGTCCATGGTAGCGGATCCATCGTGGGTTTCACCAATCTTGTGCGTCTTGCCTGTGTAGAACAGGATACGCTCCGTCGTGGTGGTTTTACCAGCATCGATGTGGGCCATGATACCAATATTTCTAGTCTTCTCTAAAGGAAATTGTCTTGGCATGTTAACCTCCAATTACCATCTGAAGTGTGCGAATGCCTTGTTCGCATCTGCCATCTTGTGGGTATCTTCTTTCTTCTTTACGGATGCACCGGTGTTGTTTGCTGCATCCATCAGTTCCTTGGCCAGTCTTTCAGCCATAGTCTTTTCGCCTCTGGCTCTGGTGTACTTGGTCAGCCATCTTAAGCCGAGAGTCTGTCTTCTTTCAGCTCTTACTTCTACCGGAACCTGGTAGTTTGCACCACCGATTCTCTTTGCTTTTACTTCCAGAACAGGCATGATGTTGTTCAATGCCTTTTCAAATACGTCCAGCGGTTCTTCACCGGTCTGTGCCTGGATCATGTCGAAAGCACCATACACGATGTTCTGTGCTACACCCTTCTTGCCGTCCAGCATAATGCTGTTGATCAGCTTGGCGACTGCAACACTTCCGTAAACTGGATCTGGAAGAACTTCTCTCTTTGGTATATTACCTTTTCTTGACACTTCTCTTCCCTCCTCGCCAGCAGCTTCTGCTTCTGTCTTATCTAGTGCGAAGCTGCCTGCGCAATACTTAGATTTCTAATTGCACAATTCCTTCACCCTCCGCCCCGCAAAATCCGCAGAGCCGGGGATTACTCTGGCAGAGCCGGCAATTACAATGCTCTGTCAGTGTCTGGTGACGGGGTACTCGACCGCTTTTCTTTCTCCGTACGGAGAACTCTTTAAGGGCCGCGAGCGCTCACTATATATTATATGAATAAAAGGGCGCTACTATTTTTCCCGAAATTTTAACTGTTCCTATTTCTTAGCCTTTGCAGCCTTAGGTCTCTTGGCACCATACTTGGAACGTGCCTGAAGTCTGTTGTTTACGCCGGCAGTATCCAGAGTACCTCTGATGATGTGGTATCTTACACCTGGTAAGTCCTTTACTCTGCCGCCTCTGATCAGTACAACACTGTGTTCCTGCAGGTTGTGACCGATACCAGGGATATAAGCAGTTACTTCAATACCGTTGGTCAGCTTAACTCTTGCTACTTTTCTCAGAGCGGAGTTCGGCTTCTTAGGGGTAACCGTCTTCACTGATGTGCAAACGCCTCTCTTCTGCGGGGAGTTTGTGTCAGTTGCAACTCTTCTCAGGGAGTTCATTCCCTTGTTCAGAGCTGGTGCTGTGGATTTCTTTGCAGCACTGGTTCTACCCTGACGTACTAATTGATTGATAGTAGGCATCCTTTTTTCTCCTTTCCTCTTGGAATGTTTTTATTATACTCAAGCTAAGCCGACCTGATACATCAGGTCGGCAAAACTCAAAGCCAAAAATTATTCTACCACGAAACAGTCAAGTCTGTCAATGAATTATTTCTAATCCAGCTCAACGATTTCCGGCATATCTCCGGCAGGTTCCTCCCCTGCCAGCACATCTGCATCGGCAGCATCCATCGGATTCATGCCTTCGAATGCGCCTTCTTCTCCGAAGCGTTCTGCGTCTTCTGCCGCTTCGCTGCCTTCCTCTGCATAGTCTTCATATTCTTCAGCCATCATCTGCGCTTCCAGTTCCTGCTGGCGAGCGTAGTTTTCCATGATCTCCGCATTGACACCGTAGTCGATATCGATGTTCTTATACCGCTTCATGCCGGTACCGGCAGGAATCAGCTTACCGATGATCACGTTTTCCTTCAGACCCATCAGCTTGTCATTCTTACCCTTGATAGCTGCATCGGTAAGCACTCTGGTGGTTTCCTGGAAGGACGCCGCGGACAGGAAGGAGTTGGTAGCCAGGGACGCCTTGGTAATACCCAGGAGAACACGTTTTGCTACGCACGGCTCGCCGTCCTTTTCGGCAGCAGCCTGGTTGGCTTCTTCGATCTCATACTTGCCGTACAGTCCGCCCGGAAGCAGATCCGTATCGCCGGCATCTTCGATCTTGTATTTGGACAGCATCTGGCTTACGATAACTTCGATATGCTTATCATTGATATCTACACCCTGCTGCTTGTATACTCTCTGTACTTCCTTCAGGAGGTACTGGTACACGCCTTCCACGTCATTCAGGCGGAGAATGTCATGCGGATTCAGAGGACCTCTGGTGATCTGTCCGCCTGCATATACCTGATCCCCAACCTTTACATTCAGACGTGCGCCGTAAGGGATGACATATTCTCTGTCTTCCTGTTCTTCCCGGACGATGACCTGTGTCTTGTTGTCCTTTCTGGCCTCGATGGATACCACCACGCCGTCGCCTTCGCAGATTTCTGCGAGACCTTTCGGCTTTCTGGCCTCGAACAGTTCTTCTACTCTCGGAAGACCCTGGGTAATGTCGCCGCCGGCTACACCGCCCGTATGGAAGGTACGCATGGTCAGCTGAGTACCCGGTTCACCGATGGACTGAGCCGCAGTGATACCAACTGCTTCGCCGATGTTCACCTCTTCACCGGTCGCCAGGTTTCTTCCGTAGCACTTCGCACAGATACCGGTTCTGCTGTGGCAGGTCATGACTGCACGGATTGCCACGCTTTCAATGCCGGCTTCTTCAATTCTGTCAGCAGCTGCTTCGCTGATTTCCTCGTTCTGCTCTACGATGACTTCGCCGGTCTGCGGGTCAGTCACATCCAGCAGGGCAACTCTGCCTACGATTCTCTGCTTCAGCGGTTCGATGACTTCCTTGCCGTCGGTGAAAGCTCTTACTTCCACGCCTTCGTCGGTGCCGCAGTCGAATTCTCTTACGATCACGTTATGAGAAACGTCGACCAGACGGCGGGTCAGGTAACCGGAGTCGGCAGTACGCAGCGCTGTATCGGCCAGACCCTTACGGGCACCATTGGAGGAAATGAAGTATTCCAGAATGGACAGGCCTTCACGGAAGTTGGACTTGATAGGAATTTCTACGGTTTTACCGGTGGCGTTGGCCATCAGACCACGCATACCGCCGACCTGACGGATCTGGTTCTTACTGCCTCGAGCACCGGAGTTGGCCATGATGAACAGGTTGTTCATGGAATCCAGAGAATCCATCAGAGCATCTGCAACATCATCGGTAGCCTTGGACCAGATTTTGATGATCTGCTCATACCGTTCCTGATTGGACATGAATCCCATTCTGTATGCCTTTTCGTATTTATCAACTTCTGCTTCTGCAGCAGCGACGATATCCCACTTGTTTTCCGGAATTTCCATGTCGCTGACGCTGATGGTCACCGCAGCCTTGGTGGAGTACTTGTAACCCATGGACTTGATGTAGTCCAGCATGATGACAGTACCGGTATTTCCGTGCTTGCGGTAACATTTATCAATGATCTTGCCCAGCTTCTTCTTGTCGCAGAGGAAGTCAACCTCCAGAGAATACGGATCAGCTTCACGATCTACGAATCCCAGATCCTGCGGAATCTCCTGGTTGAAGATGAAGCGGCCTACGGTGGATTCCACCAGTTTGCCGGTGGTATCCCCTTCTTTATACATTCTTACCTTTACTTTTGCGTGGATTCCCACTACGCCGGTCTGGTATGCCATGAGCATTTCATCCAGATCGGTGAAGACCTTGCCGTCACCTTTTTCCGCATAGGTGTTTCTTTCCGGAACACCCGGGTGGGTCAGGTAATAGCTTCCCAGAATCATATCCTGTGTCGGGGTCGTGATCGGAGATCCGTCCTTCGGTGCCAGGATGTTATTGATGGAAAGCATGAGGAATATTGCCTCAGCCTGTGCCTCTACGGACAGAGGTACGTGTACGGCCATCTGGTCGCCGTCGAAGTCGGCGTTGAATGCGGTACATACCAGCGGGTGCAGCTTGATTGCCTTACCTTCCACCAGTACCGGCTCGAAGGCCTGAATACCCAGACGGTGCAGGGTCGGTGCACGGTTCAGCATAACCGGATGTTCCTTGATAACGCCTTCCAGCACATCCCAGACTTCCGGTCTTACCTTTTCCACCATGCGCTTTGCGCTCTTGATATTATGGGCGTAGCCCTGCTCTACCAGTTCCTTCATGATGAACGGTTTGAACAGTTCCAGCGCCATCTTCTTCGGCAGACCACACTGATAGAACTTCAGTTCCGGTCCGACGACGATTACGGAACGGCCGGAGTAGTCAACACGCTTACCCAGCAGATTCTGTCTGAAACGGCCCTGTTTGCCCTTCAGCATGTCGGACAGGGATTTCAGCGGACGAGATCCCGGACCGGTCACTGCCCGGCCGCGGCGGCCGTTATCAATCAGAGAGTCCACTGCTTCCTGCAGCATTCTCTTTTCATTTCTTACGATAATGTCCGGTGCGCCCAGTTCCAGCAGGCGGTTCAGACGGTTGTTACGGTTGATGACTCTTCTGTACAGGTCATTCAGGTCAGAGGTGGCAAACCGGCCGCCGTCCAGCTGTACCATCGGACGCAGATCCGGCGGAATGACCGGAATCACATCCATCACCATCCATTCCGGGCGGTTTCCGGAAAGACGCAGCGCCTCGATGACTTCCAGACGTCTTACGATTCTTACCTTTTTCTGACCGGATGCATCCTTCAGCTTGGCTCTCAGATCTGCGGACAGTTCCTCCAGGTCAATCTGTTCCAGCAGTTCCTTGATGGTCTCTGCACCCATGCCTGCCTTAAAGGAATTTCCCGGCTGCTCTTTATACTGACGGTATTCCTGCTCGGTCAGGATCTGCTTGTAGCTCAGATCCGTATTTCCCGGATCGGTTACGATGTATGCCGCAAAGTACAGAACCTTTTCCAGATTTCTCGGCGTAATGTCCAGGCACAGACCCATTCTGGAAGGAATGCCCTTGAAGTACCAGATGTGGGAAACCGGCGCAGCCAGTTTGATGTGTCCCATTCTCTCTCTTCTCACTTTGGCCTTGGTCACTTCTACGCCGCAGCGGTCGCAGACGATGCCCTTATAGCGGATGCGCTTGTACTTACCGCAGTGGCATTCCCAGTCCTTGGTCGGCCCGAAGATCCGTTCACAGTACAGACCATCACGTTCCGGCTTCAGGGTTCTGTAGTTGATGGTTTCCGGCTTGGTTACCTCGCCGTGGGACCATTCCAGAATCTTTTCCGGAGAAGCCAGATTAATCTGTATCGACTCAAAATTATTTAATTCATAATCATTGTTCACGTTATTGTTCAAAGGAGTCCCTCCCCTTTCTATTACTCTTCTCTGAAATCTTCCACAAAACGCAGATCCTCGTCAGTCGGTTCCACGTCGAATCCGTCGTCACCGAATTCGTCTTCCTCCGGACCTGCTTCAGAATAGCCCGCTTCAAAGAGCTTTTCGTCACTTTCCAGTTCTTCTTCGATGTCCATGATGCTTTCGATACCTGTGATATCGTCATCCATGTCTCCCGCATCTCTGAACTGGATTTCTTCATCGTTTTCAGACAGAACCTTCACGTCCAGACCCAGTGCCTGCATTTCCTTGATGAGCACCTTGAAGGACTCCGGAATGCCCGGCTTCGGAATGTTTTCGCCCTTGACGATGGCTTCGTAGGTCTTCACACGGCCCACGATATCGTCGGACTTGACGGTCAGGATTTCCTGCAGAGTATAAGCTGCACCGTATGCTTCCAGTGCCCATACTTCCATTTCACCGAAACGCTGTCCGCCGAACTGTGCTTTACCGCCCAGAGGCTGCTGCGTTACCATGGAGTACGGACCGGTACTTCTGGCATGAATCTTATCGTCTACCAGATGGTGGAGCTTCAGCATATACATGTAGCCTACGGTAACCGGATTATCGAAGAACTCGCCGGTCCGTCCGTCTCTGAGACGGAGCTTTCCGGTCTTCGGATATCCGCATTCACCCAGCAGTTCCATGATATCTTTTTCGTTGGCGCCATCAAATACCGGCGTGGAAATATACCAGCCCTTCTTCTTGGCAGCCAGACCCAGATGTACCTCCAGTACCTGTCCGACATTCATTCGGGAAGGTACGCCCAGAGGATTCAGCATTACCTGCAGCGGCTGACCGTTATCCATGAACGGCATATCCTCTTCCGGCAGAATTCTGGAAATAACACCCTTGTTTCCGTGACGTCCGGCCATCTTGTCGCCCACGTTGATCTTACGCTTGGTGGCGATATAGCAGCGAACCAGCTTGTTTACACCCGGCGGCAGTTCGTCTCCGTTTTCTCTGGAGAAGATCTTCACGTCCACGATGATGCCGGTTTCGCCGTGAGGAACCCGCAGGGAGGTATCCCGCACTTCTCTTGCCTTTTCACCGAAGATTGCCCGCAGCAGTCTTTCTTCTGCGGTCAGCTCTGTTTCGCCCTTCGGCGTAACCTTACCTACCAGAATATCAGAAGAGTTTACTTCTGCACCGATACGGATGATGCCTTCTTCATCCAGATCCCGCAGTGCGTCTTCACCCACGTTCGGAATATCTCTGGTGATTTCTTCAGGCCCCAGCTTGGTGTCACGGGCTTCCGCTTCATATTCTTCGATATGGAGGGAAGTCAGCACGTCTTCCATGAGAAGACGTTCGTTCAGAATGATAGCGTCCTCGTAGTTGTAGCCTTCCCAGGTCATGAAACCGATGAGAAGGTTCTTACCCAGGGCGATTTCGCCCAGATCCGTAGACGGACCGTCGGCGATGACTTCTCCTGCCTCAATGTGCTCGCCGTGACTTACGATCGGGCGCTGATTGATGCAGGTTCCCTGGTTGGAACGTTTGAATTTCAGCAGTTTATAGGAATCGGTACCGTTATCTGCGTCTCTGCGGATCACAATCTTATCCGCATCCACGTATTCTACTGTACCGGTATTCTTGGCCAGAATCACTACGCCGGAGTCTCTCGCAGCCTTGTATTCCATACCGGTTCCGACGATCGGCGCTTCTGCAACCAGCAGAGGCACGGCCTGACGCTGCATGTTGGAACCCATCAGGGCACGGTTGGCGTCGTCGTTTTCCAGGAACGGAATCATGGCAGTCGCCACGGAAACTACCTGCTTCGGTGATACGTCCATATAATCGATATGTTCTCTCGGAACCAGAGCGATTTCACCGTGTTCACCACGGGAAGCCACCTTGGCATTGACGAAGTGACCTTCGCTGTCCAGCGGCTCGTTGGCCTGAGCCACGATCATCATTTCTTCTTCGTCCGCCGTCAGATAATGAATTTCATCGGTAACCACATGAGTTTCCTTATCTACCAGACGATACGGCGTTTCGATGAAGCCGTACTGATTGATCACGCCATAGGTGGTCAGGGAACCGATCAGGCCGATGTTCGGACCTTCCGGTGTCTCGATCGGGCACATTCTTCCGTAGTGGGAGTGGTGTACATCTCGCACTTCGAAGCCCGCTCTCTCTCTGGACAGACCGCCTGGACCCAGAGCAGAAAGTCTTCTCTTATGGGTCAGTTCTGCCAGCGGATTATTCTGGTCCATAAACTGGGACAGCTGGGAACTTCCAAAGAATTCCTTGATGGCTGCCGTCACCGGACGAATATTCATCAGAGCCTGCGGAGTCGTAACATCGATGTCCTGAATGGTCATTCTTTCCTTTACGACTCTTTCCATTCTGGCCAGACCGATACGGAACTGGTTCTGGAGAAGTTCTCCTACCGTTCTCAGTCTTCTGTTTCCCAGATGGTCTATATCGTCAACTGAGCCGATGCCATAGTTCAAGTTCAGGATATAACTTACGGATGCGATGATGTCTTCCATGATGATATGCTTCGGGGACAGGTCGTGTTTCCTTGCCGTCAGCATAGCTTTCAGTTCTTCCTCGGTACTGCAGGCCTCCAGAATTTCTTTCAGAACAGGATAAAATACCTTGTCAGCCACCTTCAGCCCTGTGGTGTCGAAGTCCACATAAGCCGCCAGGTCGACAAAGCGGTTGCCGATTACTTTCGTAATCTGTCCTTCTTTTTCCTTGTCCAGCGCATAAGCATAGATATATTCCACGCCAGCGTTCTCGATCTGCTGTGCCAGAGCTCTGTCAATCTTCTGATCCTTTTCCACCAGAATTTCTCCGGTGTTCGGATCGATTACATCATCGGCTGCCACTACGCCTGCAATTCTGTTTGATAAACCAAGCTTCTTATTATATTTGTATCTTCCCACCTTAGCCAGGTCATACCGCTTCGGATCGAAGAACAGGGAATTCAGCAGAGACTTGGCGCTTTCCACCGTCGGCGGTTCGGTCGGTCTCAGCTTCTTGTAGATTTCCTTCAGACCTTCTTCGTAGTTGGACGCAGTATCCTTTTCCAGAGTCTTCATCAGACGGCTGTCTTCGCCGAAGATGTCGATGATCTCCTGGTTGGAACCAAATCCCAGCGCACGCAGCAGGGTGGTTACCGGCTGCTTTCTGGTACGGTCCACACGAACGGAAATGATCTCGTTGGAGTCGGTTTCATATTCCAGCCATGCACCCCGGTTCGGAATGATGGTGGTGGAGAACAGCTTGTTGTTGGATTTGTCTACAGTTACATCGTAGTACGGTCCCGGAGAACGAACCAGCTGGGTTACGATAACACGTTCCGCGCCGTTATAGATGAAGGTGCCCTTTTCGGTCATCAGAGGGAAATCTCCCATGAAAACCTCCTGTTCCTTCACTTCTCCGGTTTCTTTGTTAATCAGTCGAACTTTAACTTTAAGTGGAGCAGCGTATGTTACATCCCGTTCCTTGCACTCTTCCTGCTCATATTTCGGAGCATCGGTGAGAGAATAATCAATGAATTCCAGAACCAGATTGTCTGCATAGTCCTTAATCGGGGAGATGTCTTCAAAAACTTCTCTCAGACCTTCTTTGATGAACCAGTCATAAGATTTCGTCTGCAGCTCAATCAGGTTAGGCATTTCGCATACTTCATTGATCTTGGCGAATGTCATACGCTCTTTTCTACCTACTTGTATAGGTTTTGGCATCTTTATCACTCCTTATATTCTTAACAAATTACTTTGTGTGGCAGTCTAATATTATATAATATACGTGTCAAATAATCAAGCTTTATTTTTAGTTTTTGGAAAAAAATCACTTTTTGCCCACATTTCTCTCCCCATCTTTTCGCTCCGCGCCACTTCGCAAAATCTTTTCGCCCGGCTCCGTCTGCTTCCTGCCCGCCTCTGCTTTTTTCAGGGCACGAAAAAGCTGCCGCAGGAGCGTCCTTCCATCTGCAATGGTACATTGACGTTCCTGCGGCAGTGCTTCACACTTCGCATATTCTTTTAAGCAGTTCTTTTAATTTTCAACACCCCGGTTATGAGTGTAAACAGGTAGCCGCCAATCAATACTTCGACCAACATTCCCAGCTTGCCTGTACCGTAAATCAGCGGTTCCAAAAACTCCGGCAGAATCAGTTTCCCTGACATAACGCCCCAGAACAGCGCCGGAATAACGATAATCCAGATGGCAGAAACGGTCACCTGAAATCTCCCCGAAAGGATGTGACATACATGCACTCCTGCCGCCAAAACGGTTCCCATCAGCACAATGCAGAGTGTTGTCCAGCAGACAGGCTCCATCTCAACGGCTGCAATCCGACTCCGAACATTATACACATACAGAAGCAGCAGGCACAGTACCGGTTCCAGCCCAAACAGTCCATAACGAAACTTTTTCACTCCATTTCCCTCCTTTTCCCTCTCTCTTCCATATTAGCAACGTCACACCTGTGTGTCAAGTGCAGCGCATCCTTTACACGAATGTGTGTTGGAAACATTGCATATTTTAATCGGAATATGTAAGATTCCGATTTCCTATATAGACCGGAAAGAGAACCGCCCCACAGATTGAAAAGAAACAGCAGATCCAAAACGGCGGCAATGAAGTCTCCATGCTCACTCTCCAGTCCACTGGATCGTCTATCCAAAACATAACACGCATGCAATGAAAGAACGTGTAGCCCAGCACTGCAAGAATGAAAAGATACGCTATTTCTCCCAGTAAAATCTGAGCCCATCCCAACTTTCCATCCTGCACCCACATCATGAAAAAAATATATACGAAGGGAATCGCAAAATATTGCAGCATTCCCACTCCCCAGTATGCCGAAGTTACCTGCCCCTTATCAAACCATGGCATTACCGAAAACGCACACATCAGCACAAATACCCATTTATAAAATGTTTCAAAACGTCTTCTCTTTTTCGCCATGTTACATATTCTCCTTTTACTACTGTGCAAAAAAATGAGGCACCATTTCTCTGATTTTCTCATTTTTTTCAGCTAACTTCGCTTCT
The DNA here is from genome assembly GCA_029219125.1 of Bacillota bacterium. Taxonomy (GTDB): domain Bacteria; phylum Bacillota; class Clostridia; order Peptostreptococcales; family Anaerovoracaceae; genus RGIG7179. Next base: position 651 of record JAQXSU010000121.1, on the reverse strand, counting down.
TTCTCTTTATTGAAACGCTTCTCATCTAAATAATACATTTTCATTGTGTCTAAAAAAATTTCATCTACAGAAAAGTAAAGCGATTCCGTAATTATGCCATTTTGTCCGCTTTGATTTTCAAATTTGCATTGTTTTTCACAAATGCGGCACTTTATCGGTTGGCCTGTTTCTTTTCTGAAATTTTCCCATTCACTTAAGCAGATCTTCACAGAGGTATACGCTCCCAGCATTTTTTCAAAAGAGACATTTTGATACTTCTGCTGCTGCTCAATCGTATCACAAAATAACAAAACCGTTCTATGTGCATTATGGGTTAAACCCTGAAATTTTTCTTTTTCTTGCACTCGATTGACAACCGCATGCAAACAAATTACACAAATCAAAATCAAAATAACCAAAAGTTTTTTTCTCATTTCTTTACATTTCCTTCTAACGCAAATTAATTGTATGCGTCATTTTAGCGTTTCCGCTTTTTTACTTAATGCTTTCAGCCATCTGCCACAGGGTTTCCATGTCACAAGTTCCGATTACACGGAAGAGAGACGTTCCATCCGTCCAATAAAGTGCATTGTTGCCCAGCTTCGAGTAGGAATAGCCTTTGTATCCATTTACGACTATTTCGTGAAACTCTGCATCTTCATTATCAAATCC
>JAQXSU010000120.1 GCA_029219125.1 Bacillota bacterium | reverse complement strand
CATTCCGACAGTGGAATGCCGACAGAGTGCCCTCTTTTGTTACGCTATTTTTTACGCTTCACACCAGCTTCTGCAGCAACCAGACCTGAAAGAGCCAGCAGGGCGATGACGTTCGGCACCACCATCAGCTGATTGAACATGTCGGTCAGTTCCCATACCAGTGTGTTGGAAAGGATTGCACCCAGAAACATGAAAGCGATGGCGATGACGGAATACGGCAGTGCAGCTTTTTTTCCAAACAGATACACCACATTGATTTTTCCGAACAGATTCCAGCTGATAATGGTGGAAAATGCGAAAAACAGCAGACATACAGCGACGAAAGCACTTCCTGCAGTTCCACCGAAAATCATGGAAAAGGCCAGCTGTGCCATATTGGTTTTTTCCACGCCATCCGCAGCACCGGATGCCAGAATCCCGTCTCCTGCATACAGGGTAGAGATGACGATCAGCGCAGTCATGGTCAGTACAACGAAAGTATCCATGAAGACACCTACCATGGCGACTACGCCCTGATCATGGGGCGTTTCTACTTTGGCCATGGCATGGGCGTGCGGCGTGGAACCCATACCGGCCTCATTGGAAAACAGACCACGTTTTACGCCCTGGCTGATGGCAGTTTTCAGCGCATGGCCCAGTCCGCCGCCGATGATGGCATTGGGCAGAAAGGCATATTTGAAAATCATGCCGAAGGTTTCCGGCAGGTATTCTATGCGGGAGATCAGTACGATCAGGCCGCCGATCAGATAGAGAATCGCCATAATCGGCACCAGCTTTTCCGTGACCGAAGCAACCCGGCTTGCCCCTCCGATAAAGATTACCGAGGCGAAGGCACAGACTGCCAGACCGATGACCCATGCAGGGATACCGAAGGCATTCTGACATGCTTCACTGATGGAATTGGACTGCACCATGGTACCCATGAATCCCAGTGCCAGAATGATGGCCACGGAGAAGAAACCGGCCAGAAATCTGCCGAAAGCTCCCTGAAATGCGGTGCGGATATAGCAGACCGGACCGCCGAGAACGTTGCCGTCTGCGTCTACCTGCCGAGTCTTCTGCGCCAGAACAGCTTCTGCGTAGATAGTCGCCATACCAAAGAATGCGATGATCCACATCCAGAAGATGGCGCCGGGCCCGCCTACCAGGATTGCACCGCACGCACCGACGATATTGCCGGTACCGACCTGTGCTGCGATGGCAGTGGTCAGAGCCTGAAAGGAACTCATTCCGCCATGATGACTTCCTCCGTGAAGGCTGAAATTTCCGAATACACGGCGCATGCCCTCTCCGAAGCAGCGAATCTGTACAAACCGGGTTTTCAGGGTGAAGTACAGGCCGCATCCCACCAGCATAATAATCAGTATGTAGTCAGACAGATAAAGATTTATCGTCTGAACGATCTTCAATAGTGTTTCCATTTCTACTTGTCTCCTGTTTCTTCTTATTCTTTCATTTTGAACAACAAAAAAGCTGCTGATAAAATCAACAGCTCCGAAGAACATGGCAGTGTGCATCCTGATCCGTCCGCGCGATACGGATTGTGTACTTCTGTCCTTTTGCCTGAGAGATTCAGCGCCTGCCGGCTTCCTTGACCTGCCGCAAAACGCCTTGCACCTTCGGCACCCGCCCTGAGCGGGATTCTCCAGAGTTCCTCCGCCTCCGGTTTCTGATAATGAATTTCGATTCCGAAGGTTTCATGGGAAATGTTCAGTTGTCTGCTATTATGCCGTAAAATGCCGCACCTGTCAAGAGGGATTTTTAAAAATATCCGCCGGTGGGTAGCCCGGCGGATATTTTTAAAAGAATACTATGGGGTTATGGTAAAGGACTAAAAGTCCATTTCCGCTTTGATTGCGGCAAGCTGTGCCTGCACGCTTGCCGGTGAAGTGGAGCCTTCCGATTTCTTTGCCTTGATGCAGGCGAGGATATCGATATGCTCATACACATCTTCGTCGAAAGCGTCGGAGAACTGCTTCATCTCTTCCAGAGACAAATCCTCCAGATTCTTGCCTTCGCCTATACAGTAAAGCACCATCCTGCCGATGATCTCATGACAGTCACGGAATGCAAGACCCTTGGAAACCAGATAGTCTGCAGCGTCGGTGGCGTTCATGAAGCCGGATTTTGCGGAGGCAGCCATGACGTCCTTTTTCACCGTCATGGTGGACAGCATGGCCTGCATCATATCCAGACAGGCGGTCAGCGTATCGTAGGCGTCGAAAACAGGCTCCTTGTCTTCCTGCATATCCTTGTTATAGGCCAGCGGCAGACTCTTCATCACTGTCAGCAGACCCATCAGATCGCCGTAGACACGGCCGGTCTTGCCACGGATCAGTTCTGCCAGATCCGGATTTTTCTTCTGCGGCATGATGCTGCTTCCGGTGGAGTAGCTGTCGTCCATCTCGATGAAGCCGAAATCCGGACTGCACCAGAGGATCAGCTCCTCACAGAGACGGGACAGGTGCATCATGGCCATGGAGCAGCAGCTGAGAAATTCAATGGCGAAATCCCGGTCGCTGACCGCATCCATGCTGTTGGTGCATAGTTTCGAGAAACCCAGCTCCTCTTTCAGATACTGGCGGTCCGTATTGTATGTGGTACCTGCCAGAGCGCCTGCACCCAGCGGCATGCAGTCCGTCCGCTTCAGACAGTCAGAGAAACGTTCTCTGTCGCGGGCAAACATCTGATAGTAGGCAAGCAGATGCTGGGCCAGCAGCACAGGCTGGGCTTTCTGCATGTGGGTGAACCCGGGGAGAACCGTGTCCTGATGCCCACATGCCAGCCTGTACAAAACTTCTAAAAGAGAATAGAGTGCTTTGTCGATGTCTTCAATGAGCTCCTTCTGATACATGCGGAAGTCCAGAGCAACCTGGTCGTTGCGGCTTCTGGCAGTATGGAGCTTTTTGCCGGTTTCACCGATGCGGTGGGTGAGAATCCGTTCCACGAACATGTGGATGTCTTCATCCTCCGGCTCAAAATCCAGACGTCCGGCTTCCATATCCCAATAAATCTCTTTCAGATGGGTCACCAGACATTCGGACTCTTCTTCTGTAATAATGCCCTGTTTTCCGAGCATTTTCGCATGGGCTATGCTGCCCAGGATATCCTGTTTCCACATGCGGCCGTCAAACGATGTGGAAGAGTTAAAAGCATTGGCCGCAGGGTTTTCTTCTTTGGCAAATCTGCCGTTCCACATCTTCATTCTTTAAAGTCTCCTCCTTTGAGAATCTTCTTTTCCAGCACATGGCTGTACTTGGAACCGCCTTCCAGCTGTTCTTTCTGGATGGCGCGGATCTTCAGCGGCAGGGAGAACAGATTGATGAATCCCTCTGCATCATGCTGGTTGTAAACCTCGTCTGCACTGAAGGTGGCGAATTCTTCGCTGTACAGTGCATAATCTGACTTGCTGGCTACCGGCAGTGCATTGCCCTTATATAGCTTCATCTTTACAGTACCGGTCACCTGTTCCTGTGTCTTATCTACGAAAGCGCTGATGGCTTCCCGCAGCGGCGTAAACCACAGTCCGTCGTAAAGCAGCTGAGAGAACTTCTGTGACACGATATTCTTATACTGCATGGTATCTCTGTCGAGAATCAGACGTTCCAGGTCGGCGTGTGCCGCATAGAGAATGGTGCCGCCCGGGGTTTCATACACACCTCTGGACTTCATGCCGACAAGCCGGTTTTCGATGATGTCGATGGTACCGATACCGTTTTTGCTTCCAAGCTCGTTGAGCTTTTCCAGCAGGCTGACGGCGTCCATTTTCTCGCCGTTGAGACCCACAGGAATGCCCTTCTCAAAATCGATCTCCACGAATTCTACCTCATCCGGAGCGTCTTCCGGTTCGCAGGACAGCACGTGGATGTCTTTCAGATGCTCGTTCCACGGATTTTCCAGGTTGCCGCCTTCGTGACTGATGTGCCAGATGTTTTCATCTCTGGAGTAGATCTTCTCTACAGTCTGATGAATTGGAATGTTATGTGCCTTCGCGTATTCGATCAGATCTTCTCTGGAATGGAAGTCCCAGCTTCTCCACGGTGCAATAATCTTGATAGCAGGATTTAATGCCTTGATGGTGGTTTCGAAACGAACCTGATCGTTGCCCTTGCCGGTGCAGCCGTGACAGATGATGTATGCACCTTCCTGTTCGGCAATTTCCACCAGCTTCTGCGCCATCAGCGGACGAGCCATGGATGTTCCCAGCAGATATGCGTTTTCATAGATGGCGCCTGCCTTTACGGTCGGCCAGATGTAATCCTCTACGAATTCCTTCTGTATGTCCAGTATATATGCCTTGGAAGCGCCCGTTCGGTAGGCCTTCTCCTCAATTTCCTTAAAGTCTTCTTTCTGTCCTGCGTTGCAGCATACAGCGATGACTTCACAGTCATACTGCTCTTTCAGCCAGGTCAGGATGATGGATGTGTCCAGGCCACCGGAATAGGCCAGAACGATTTTTTCTTTTGCCATGTGAATTACCTCCCCATTGTATGTGAATAAATATTTGATATTTTGAATATCTCGTTGAAACATTTGTTATTATACTCGCAAATATTCATAAAATCAAGAGTAAATTTGTGAAAAAACCCTAAAAAACTAAGTATTTTTTCAAGAACATGAATAAATACTCTTGCATATAAAGAAAAATGGGAGTATAATCGTTTATCGAGTAAAAATACAAATCTATGCATAAAAATGATATATAAAAGGAGAGAAAGCATGGAAGGGAAAGTCTATCTGGAGGACGGAAGCCTGTTTACGGGAAAGGGCTTCGGTGCGAAAAAGACCTGTGTCGGAGAACTGGTATTCAATACGGCAATGACAGGATATCAGAAAACCCTGACGGATCCATCGTATATGGGACAGGTGATTACAATGACCTGGCCGCTGGCCGGAAACTACGGGATCAACACAGAGGACAATCAGTCAGATCGGATTTACGCAAGAGGGCTGGTGGTGAAGGAAGTGTGTGACTCGCCATCCAACTACAGATGTGAGAAAACGCTGGATCAGTGGCTGAAAGAAATGGATGTTCCGGGGGTCTGCGGCGTGGATACGAGAAAAATCACGAAAAAGATCCGGCAGGAAGGAACGGTCAAATGCGTCATTACCACCGAGGATCTGAATTTCCGTCAGCTGAAAAAGCTTTGCGAAGAAACGACCCTCAGGACGGACTATATGAAGGAAGCTTCCTGGGCAGCGCCTTCCGATCTGGCAGTATATAAGGAAGAAAATCTGAATGTGGCGGTGCTGGATTTCGGTGCCAAGCGTTCCATTCTGAAAGCACTGGAGGCGTCGGGCTGTAATGTTCATCTTTTTCCTTACGGATTTACTGCGGAAGAGGTTCTGGCATCCAATCCGGATGGCATATTTCTTTCCAACGGACCCGGGGATCCGGAGGCCGCGCAGGAAGCGGTGCAGGAGGTCAGAAAGCTGATGGAGGCAGTGCGGCAGGACGGAAAGCCGCTGCCCATGTTTGGCATCTGTATGGGACATCAGATCCTGGCCCTGGCGGCGGGAGGCAAAACTTACAAACTGAAATACGGTCACCGTGGTGCCAATCACGGGGTTTATAACCGGGAGACAGGCAGAAGCTATATCACTTCTCAGAATCATGGTTATGCGGTGGAGGCAGAAAGCATCATCCTGCGGGATATGGAAGTGACGGAGCTGAACCTGAATGACCGGACGGTGGAGGGAATGCGCCACAGAACCAGACCGATTTTTTCCGTTCAGTATCATCCGGAGGCAAATCCGGGACCGGGGGACAGCCGGTTTCTGTTTGACCAGTTTGTGGAAATGATGAAGAAATGAGGGGAAAGCCATGCTGAAAAAGAATATTAAAAAAGTACTGATCATCGGTTCCGGTCCCATTATCATCGGGCAGGCTGCCGAGTTTGACTACGCAGGAACCCAGTGCTGCAAGGCCATAAAAGAGGAAGGAATCGAAACGGTGCTCATAAACAGCAATCCGGCCACCATTATGACCGACCAGGGTATAGCGGATCGTGTTTATATCCAACCGCTGACATTTGAGGCAGTAGAAGCAGTTCTGCGGCAGGAAAAACCGGATGGAATTCTGGCGGGCTTCGGCGGCCAGACCGGTTTGAATCTGGCCATGGAGCTGGAGTCAAAAGGTGTATTGGAAGAGCTGGGCATAGAACTTCTTGGGGTAAATAAAGAAGCGATTGAAAAGGCAGAAGACAGGGAACAGTTCAAGGCGCTGATGAATGAGATCGGCGAGCCGATTCCTGCATCCGCCATCGCCACCAATCTGGCGGAGGCAGAAGCATTCGTCAAGCAGGAAGGATTCCCTGTCATCATTCGTCCGGCCTTCACCCTGGGAGGCACAGGAGGCGGCATCGCCCAGGACATGCAGAGCCTGGAAACGCTGGTTCAGCTGGGCATCGAAAAGAGTGCCATCGGGCAGGTTCTCATAGAAAAATCGGTAGCCGGATGGAAGGAAATCGAATATGAAGTCATCCGGGACAGCAAGGACAACTGCATCATCATCTGTTCCATGGAAAACCTGGATCCGGTGGGAATCCATACGGGCGACAGCATCGTCGTGGCGCCGACCCAGACACTGGCAGATGCCGAATATCAGATGCTGCGGGATGCTTCTTTAAAGATCATCCGTGCACTGAAAATCGAGGGAGGGTGCAATGTGCAGTTTGCACTGAATCCAAACTCCAGTCAGTATATCGTCATCGAAGTGAATCCGAGGGTGAGCCGGTCTTCTGCACTGGCTTCCAAGGCTGCAGGCTATCCAATCGCCAAGATTGCAGCGAAAATCGCTCTGGGTTACAGTCTGGATGAACTGTCCAACTATATTACAGAAGAATCCAGCGCCCTGTTCGAACCGGTCATGGATTACTGTGTGGTGAAATTTCCGAAATGGCCGTTTGATAAATTCCGGACAGCCAGCAGGAAGCTGGGGACACAGATGAAAGCCACCGGTGAAGTGATGTCTATCTGCCGATCCTTTGAAAGTGCACTGCTGAAGGCGGTTACCTCTCTGGAGGTCCGCTGTGACGGGCTGCGGATCCCATATGTGACAGGGCTGACAACAGATGGCCTGAAAGAAAAACTCATGGCATGCGATGACGAAAGAATCTTCGTCATCGCAGAACTGCTGCGCAGAAGCGTTATGGACCTGCAGGAGATTCATGAAAAGACAGGAATCGATATGTGGTTCCTCAGCAGGATCGAAAACATCGTACAGATGGAGAAAAGGCTGGAGACAGAGACGATTTCCGCCGGTTTGATTGCAGAAGCAGAGGCCCTGGGCTTCACCGATGCGGAGATCCTCAGCCTGTCCCGCATCAGTGCCAATGCACTCCATGATCTGAGGACATATTATAATATTCATCCGGTCTATAAAATGGTTGACACCTGTGCCGGAGAGTTTGAGGCCGCCACACCGTATTACTATTCCTGCTATGACGAAGAAGATGAGTCAGTGGCTGACGACAGAGATAAGGTTCTGGTGGTGGGATCCGGCCCGATCCGGATCGGACAGGGAATCGAATTCGACTATTGCTGCGTGCAGGGGGTATGGGCACTCCGGGAGCTTGGATATGAGTCGATTATCGTAAATAATAATCCGGAAACGGTAAGCACGGATTTTGATACGGCAGACAAGCTGTATTTCGAAGCACTTCATGTGGACGATATCATGAGCGTCATTCAGAAGGAACGTCCGAAAGGCGTCATCCTGCAGCTGGGCGGACAGACGGCCCTGAATCTGGCGGAGGGCTTATCGGCCAGAGGCATACCTGTACTGGGGACACCGAATAAATATATTGATCTGGCCGAGGATCGGGAAAAATTCTCGGATCTCCTTCATGAAATCGGAATCCCGACCCCGGACGGCGGTGCAATCACGGAAGAAAGCCAGGCCTCTGCCATTGTGGAAAAACTTGGATATCCGCTGATTGTTCGGCCTTCCTTCGTCATCGGCGGCAGAGCCATGCAGGTGGTCTACAACGATGAGGAGCTGCAGAAATACCTGAAAGAAGCAGTCTCTCTTTCTACCGAGCATCCGGTTCTCATCGACAAATATGTAGAGGGCATCGAGTTTGAGGTGGATGCGGTAGGGGACGGAGAGAATCTGCTTGTACCCGGTGTCATGGAACATATCGAAAGAACCGGTATTCATTCAGGAGACAGTATTTCAGTTTACCCGGCTTACTCTCTGCCGGATGCAGTGGTGGACAAGGCCATCGACTATACGGAGCGCATTGCCCGCGCTCTGCACGTCTGCGGTCTGATGAATGTACAGTATGTATATGACGGAAAAGAGATCTATGTCATTGAGGTAAATCCGCGGGCGTCCCGGACGGTGCCGATTCTCAGCAAGGTGACCGGTGTACAGATGGTAAAGGCGGCGACCGCCGTTATGCTGGGACAGAAGCTTCCGGAGCTGGAATGGGGCACCGGTCTGTATCCGAAATC
>JAQXSU010000119.1 GCA_029219125.1 Bacillota bacterium | reverse complement strand
ATACTCCAGCCGTTTCTGCCACTTCAGCCGGATTTCCGGATTTTCCCGGAAGATGTACAGGGTAAATTTGATCAGGTCGTTATAGTCCAGTCCGAAACACTTTTTCTGCTGCCAGAGATATCCGTAAAAAATAATGTCATCGGTGGTTTTCGCTTCGATATATTTTTCCTTCAGTTCTTCCAGCGAAAGACGAATCAGATCCTCGTAATATTCCGGTTTCTTCACCAGCTTCTGGATCTCGATCATGTCCCGGGCCTTGCTGAAGGTCATGTTCCGCAGGGTCAGCCCCCGCTCTTCGTAGACGGTTTTCAGCATGGCGTCGATGTCGGAATTATCCAGTACCAGGAAGCTCTTCGGATAGCCTGCGGCGTGGCTGTCTTCCTGCAGTACTGACACGCAAAATCCGTGGAACGTATTGATATATCCGGTATCATTGTCGCCGGTCAGGTTGTGGATCCGCTGCCGCATTTCTGCAGCGGACTTGTTGGTGAAGGTCACACAGAGGATATTTCCCGGCAGAATCCCCAGTTCATTCACCAGCCAGGCGAACCGGTAAGCCAGCGCCCCGGTTTTCCCTGACCCGGCACCGGCGATGACCCGGACGTATCCTTCTGTGGCCGTCACCGCTTCCAGCTGCTCGTCATTGAGTAACCCCGTATGTAGTACGTCTGTCCGCTTCTCCATCATTTCCTCTCCCTCGTTTTAAGACTGAGCAATCTGTTCTTTTACGCTTTCCATAACCAGATGTGCTCTGTCAAATTGCACGTCTGGACCCATAGGATCAACAGCATCATAAGTAATTGTCCTGACACTGACCGTTTCATCATTTGAATAAGTGGTGTATATTACTTTACATTCATAACGATAGTCCAAACCCCAAAAGTAGCGAAAGTTTTCATCCGTTAAGAAAAAAGTTCCTGATTCAACAGAAAACTCCATATCTTCCGTTCCATTTTCAACTTCGCGACCTGTATAAGGTTCTCCATAAAGAGTCGTTAATTCTTCTGTGAGATCTCTAACCGCAGAGCCGCTTCTGTAATATCCTATACCTAAATTACAAATAACAAGGACAATAATGACAATAATTATAACCGGAATCAATACAATAAATTTTTTTCTTTCCATAAAACGCCTCCCTTGTACACCCAAATATATTTTACTGTATTTTATCAAGTATCAATATTCTTTTCAACCAGAAGTATCCGAACGAATCTTAAAATGCTTCTTCAAAAAGTAGTGTTTTTTTTCATGATAATTTTTGTAATTTTCAGACACCCTGATTCTTAATTTCCCGCTGAAAAATCAGGGTGTCTGTCAAGACTCAAAAAAATGCCAGACACTTCTATCTGACATCGACGTTCCTTCTTACTTCCAAATTTCAAATTTCCGAGAAGTGCTGAAATTTCAGCACTTCCATCGTGCCCGAAGAAGAAAAAAACAGACAGTCGTTTGACTGTCTGCTTCGTTGTGGTGCATCTTCAGGGGTTCGAACCCTGGACACCCTGATTAAGAGTCAGGTGCTCTGCCAGCTGAGCTAAAGATGCATATTTTTTTCTTGCCTCATCCGTGGCACATTTGATATATTAACATATGGAGAAAGGAAAGTCAACAGGAATTTTAACATTTTTTGAATATTTTTTTTATTGGCAGCGAGACAGGATCTGCCGGTTTCGTCTTTGCCTTTTTCACCATGCTTCCTCCATCCGAATTCCGTACGATCCGTGGAGTGCACTCAACAATATAAAGAAAAAATCTCTCAAAAACACGTAATTTTTGTCCGAAAACAGCCCGAAACATCATATTTTGGCCGGATTTTCCCTGAAAATCCACGAAGCCCGGAGAAAATTACGTGTTTTTGCACGAAAAAATCCGAAATATTGTTGAAAACGCAGATGCCTCTCCAGAGTCAAAGAGGCACCCTGCCGAAATCCGCGAAGAAGCACGCCCTGCCGTCCTACCGGCCCCGGTTCTTCTCGTAAATAATCTTCATTCCCTTGAAGGCCAGGTCCGGATCATACTCGTCGATCATGTCGGTTTCGTTGTAAATGACTCTTCCCAGGCCGCCGGTGGCGAATACCCGGATGTCGTCCCGGCCGATTTCTTCCTTCATCTTCCGGATGATGTACTCGGTACTGCCGATATAGCCGTAAACCACGCCGGCGCGCATGCTGGAATCCGTGTTTTTCCCCAGGATGCTGGCCGGTTTGACGATCTCGATTTCCGGCAGCTTGGCCGCCTGCTGCCAGAGGGCCTGTGCACTGATCTCCATGCCCGGCATAATCACGTTATACAGGAATTCGCCTTTTTCATTGATATAGTCAAAGGTCGTGGCCGTTCCGAAGTCAATGATGATGGCATTACCCCCGTGGAGGTGGTAGACAGCCGCCGCGTCGACAATTTTGTCGGCTCCCACTTCCTTCGGGAAGTCCGTCTTGATGCTGACACCGGTTTTGATTCCCGGCCCTACGATGATGGGCTCCTTGTGAATGTATTTCCGGATGGAATTGGTGAAGGAATGCATGACCTTCGGCACTACACTGGAAATGATTACATCCTCCACCTGACTGATGGGTACATTGCTGATTCTGCAGAACTCCAGCAGATGAATGCCGTATTCATCGCTGGTCCGCTGGGCCTTGGTAGTCACGCGAAACGTTCCTGCAATGTGGCAGTTCCGGTCGATGAGCCCCATGGTTATATTTGTATTTCCGATATCCACTGTCAGTAACATGTTAGTCGATTCCTTTCTGTCTGCGAATTTCCGTCAGCTGTGCCCAAATGGCATAGGCAAGATCCTCCTTGGACTGCAGCGGATTTTCCACCAGCCCGTCCCGGAGAATGAAAGTCGCCACGTTGGTATCATGGGCGAATCCTGCCCCTTCCACCTTCAGATTGTTTGCCACAATCATGTCGGCGTTCTTGGCTTCCAGCTTCTTTCTGGCGTTTTCCAGCAGATTCTGTGTTTCCATGGCGAATCCGCAAAGCACTTGCTCCCGGCTCTTTCTCTCACCCAGGGTTTTCAGGATGTCGTGGGTCCGCTTCAGGGCGATGGACATGTCGTCGTCTTTCTTTTTGATTTTATCTTCTGCTGTCACTGCCGGCGTATAGTCTGCCACCGCCGCTGCCATGACGATATAGTCACAATCCGCTGCCC
>JAQXSU010000118.1 GCA_029219125.1 Bacillota bacterium | reverse complement strand
TCCCGTATGCTGGGTGTGCCGTTTGGCATTATCGACCTGTCTCTGGCACCGACCCCTGCCGTGGGCGACTCTGTGGCCCACATTCTGGAGGAGATCGGTCTGGAACAGTGCGGTACCCACGGTACCACCGCAGCCCTGGCCATGCTCAATGACGCAGTGAAGAAAGGCGGCGTCATGGCTTCTTCCAGCGTAGGCGGTCTGTCCGGTGCTTTTATTCCGGTGACGGAAGACGCAGGTATGATCGACGCAGCCCGTGCCGGCACCCTGAGCATTGAAAAGCTGGAAGCCATGACAGCAGTCTGCTCTGTGGGTCTGGATATGATCGTCATTCCGGGAGATACCCCGGCAGAAACCATTTCTGCCATCATTGCTGACGAAGCGGCCATCGGCATGGTCAACTCCAAGACCACCGCAGTCCGTGTAATTCCGGCCATCGGCGTGGCAGAAGGCGAGGAGCTGGACTTCGGAGGACTTCTGGGCAATGGTCCCGTGATGAAACTGCGCCCGCAGTCCGCTTCCAAAATGATCAACCGCGGCGGCAGGATCCCTGCCCCGATGCAGAGTCTGAAGAACTGACCTTGTTTGAAGAATTGCCGAGTTTGAGGAATCGGCCAAGTTTGAAGAATTAGCGAAGATTTAGTGGATTGTTCTGGATTCCGTTGACTTTCGGTCCCCTGCTGACTAAAATAGATAGTAAGCGAAAAAACGAAGGAGTGACCGGAAGGGTATGAACAAATTTCAGTACAAGATGACACAGTTTATGATGGGGCGGCGGGGTTTCGACCTGTTCAGCCGGGATCTGATGATTCTGGCCCTGATTCTGATCCTTCTGGATATTTTCATTCCGAAGGACATTCTGTCCACCCTCGGTCTTCTGATCATGGTCTACGCATACTACCGTGCCCTTTCCCGCAATCTGGTGAAGCGGCAGGAAGAAAATAACTGGTACGTTACTTATGTCGGCAGCAAGATTCAGGCGTGGCGGCAGCGGGACTACAAGCATTTCCGCTACTTCAAATGCCCGGGCTGCGGCCAGACCCTCCGCGCGCCGAAGGGCCGCGGAAAGATCCGCGTCACCTGCAGCCGCTGCCACAACGTGTTTGAGAAAAAAGTATGATGCCAAGGTGTGGTATCACAGAACAAATCAGACAGAAAAGGCCGCATCCGGCAATCCCCTCCATGGGAAGCGCACCGGACCGCGGCCCTTTTTATTTTACATAAACAGACACAGCACAATCGGCAGGAAGATGGCCGGCAGGAAGTTCATCACCTTCAGATTGGTCACCCCAAGGATGTTGAGCCCCAGGGCGATGATCAGAATCGAGCCTGCGCAGGTCATCTCAGATACCACATAATCGGTGAGAAACGGGGAAACCGCCTGCGCCACCAGTACGATGGCACCCTGAAACACCAGCACGAAGGCCGCCGCAAACAAAACCCCGATGCCCAGGGATGCTGCGAAGATCAGCGAAGAGATAAAGTCCAGCGTCGCCTTGGTGTACAGCATGGTGTTGTCCCCGGTAAGCCCTGCCTGCAGGGATCCCACGATGGTCATGGCTCCCACACAGAACAGCAGGCTGGCAGTGACAAAGCCCTCCGCGATGGTCGGTCCATCGCCCTCTTTCTTAAACCGGTTTTCCAGTCCGGAAGCGAAGCGGTTCAGCTTTTCATCCAGATCCAGTGCGGCTCCGATCAATGCACCCACTGCGATGGAAATGATGGTCACCAGCGTATTGGTTCCCTCCAGGGCGCCGTCGATGCCGATATAGAGGGTGCACAGCGCAATCCCCTTCATAATAAAGTCGGTCCACTGCTCCGGAATCAGCTTCCGGAACAGCAGGCCGATGGTACTGCCAACGATAACGGTGAGTGTGTTTACCAGCACTCCGATCATTCTTTTTCTCCTCCGTCAAAGGCGTCGGAGATATCCTGTCCGCTCTGCTTTGCATCGGCTTCCAGCTTTTCGATTTCTGCCATGTGCCCGTCGATCTCTGCGCAAAATGCCTGCAGCCGTTCCATATCCGGATGTCCGCCTGCCTTCATCGTCTCATAAACATAGGCGCCCATCGCTTCCTTCACGTCTTTGATTTTTCCTTTTTCCAGGACGATTTTTCCTTTGGCCTTGCCGTAGTCCAGAGTATCCCCTGCCACGTCGCCTACTTTATTTGCAATCTGTCCCAGTTTGTCCATAAAAGCCATAATCAGTCCTCCTTAAATTTAAAACTTCTGTTTCTATTTTACCATTAATATGTTAAAATGGAAACAGAAAAATTCAACTGCTCGAGGAGGTTGTTATAATGTTATTAGGACACGAAAAAGTCAGCATGCTCCATCTGCCGACGCCGCTGGAGTATCTGCCGAATATCTCAAAGGATCTGGGCATCGAACTGTACATCAAGCGGGATGATCTGACACCGCTGGCCATGGGCGGAAACAAGCTGCGGAAGCTGGAATACCTGCTGAAGGATGCACAGGATCAGGGTGCCACCTTCCTGCTGACCGTGGGCGGTGCACAGACAAACCACGGCCGTCTCACCATGGCTGTGGCAAGAAAATACGGCATGCGGGGCGCCATCGTGGCGGTGGATCCGTATCCGGGCGAGCTGTCTGCCAACCTGCTGCTGGACGGCATGATGGGCTGCGATGTATATCTGAAAAAGCCGGATGATGTACATACGGAAGGTGAACTGTTCGACATGACTGTGGCAGAAGTGAAGGCTGCAGAAGAAGCCAAAGGCGAAAAGGTCTACTATATTCCGGTAGGCGGCTCCAACGAACTGGGTATTCTGGGTTACTACGAATGTGCAGTAGAACTGGCCGGACAGGTAAAGGAAATGGGTCTGGAAGGCTGCCGTGTCATCTGCCCGATCGGAAGCATGGGCACCTACATGGGTCTGCAGGTGGGCATCCACAATGAAAACCTGCCGATGCACCTGACCGGTATCGGCATTTCTCCGAAGCCGAACGGTCTGACCGCTTACGCCATGGACTATTTCGACCGGATCAAACACTACTTCGGCAGCGAGCTTCCGCTGGAGCTTCATGCGGAAGACTATGACGTGATCAGCGACTACGACCGGGGTGCTTACAACAATCCGGTAAAGGAAGTCCGGGATGCCATGTACTACATGGCGGAAAAGGAAGCTTTGATTCTGGATCCTTGCTACACCGGTAAAGCTTTCGCAGGTCTGCTGGAAATGGTGAAGTCCGGCCGCATTGAACAGGGCGAAAAAGTCATCTTCGTCCACACCGGCGGCAGCCCTGGCATCTCCACCCCGTTCCACCGCATCGAAATCGAAAAAGAACGGGATCAGTACATGCACGTGATCGAGTAATTCTTTCCATGAAAAAAGTCCGGCAGCAATGTCGGACTTTTTCTATGCTATATTCTGTTATATTCTACTGTATTCTGCTGCTATTTCTTCGGCGTGGTCACCTGAATCTTCACGAAGTCGGTGTAGACCAGCTTTCCTTCCAGGCTGCGGACACCGCGAACCTTGTACCAGTAGGTCTGACCCGGCTCCACGTCTTTCGAATTGATGTAGTATTTACGGGATCCGGTTGCTGTGGTAAAGATCTTGATGTAGCCGCTGGACTTCTTCTGAGAACGCCAGATCTGGAAGGCCTCCACCGCATATCCGGAGTTGGATTTTTTCCAGGTCAGCTTCACCTTGTTCTTCTCAGGATATGCTTTCAGCAGTACCACGCGGGTGTTTTCAATGCCTTCCTTCAGGGTCTCGAAACGTTGTGCGTATTCCTCTTCCTCCATGTCTGTCACTGTAATCGGAATCCGCTTCTCCGCTGCACCGTAGATTCCATTGGCCGGTGCAGTGATGATGATTTCTGCCGTTCCCGGTCCCATGAGGGTCACCCGGCCGTCTGCACGTACCACGGCAACGGAAGGATCTGTGGTCTCATAAGTCACCTCAGTACCTGTATCCGTTTCCGCACCCAGGAAAAAGGACATGCTCAGTCTCTTCAGGGTATAGGAATCCTCTTTCGTGTAAATCATCTGCGGCGGCTGGGTCACATTGACCGTGATATCCAGCGTGGCTTCCTTATATTCTGCAGTGGCGGCTGCCTTGACGGTAATCACCGCAGTTCCTGCGCCGACGATGGTCACCTTGCCGCTGCTGGTGACGGTTGCCACCTCCGGATTGGAGGAGGTGTAGGACAGCTTGCCGTTGCCTGTCTGCTGAATCCCCGTCAGTGTGAAAGGCGCATCACCCACGGAAACCTCATACACCGTTTTCTCCGACGTGAGAGTTTGTCCCGTCGGAAGGATTTTGTAGGTGGTGGTCATGGTACCGGTACGGTTGCCCATGAACGTAATGGTCACCGTGGCCGTTCCCACCTCCGTGGCATCCCGCACGGTAAACGTATAATCCACACCTTCCACCAGCACGCTGCCGTCCGCATCACGGACCGTAATGGAAGACGGTACCCGCGGCGAACCGGTATAGTATTTATTCAGGATCCGGTCTACGGTAATGCCATACAGATTGGATGACGGCTGAATGGTGAACGGAACCAGCTTATAGTCGGTATAGCTTCCCATGCCGGAAACCATCACATAGCCGGTGCCCGCCTGGGAGTTTTTCAGATAATGGACTTTATAATCCACGCCTTCAATCAGAGAAAGTCCGTACTGCGTCACGCGGATCATCGGCTTATGCAAAATCCCGTCGCTGTATGTAAACGTGGAATTTCCGATGATGGACACTGTACTTTCCGCCAGAGAAAGGATGCTGGTGGCTGCGGTGCTTTTCGGCAGATACATAAAATTTGTATCCACACGGCCGCTGTAGCCTGCAATGCTGCCGCCCGAAGTGTACTGCCACATGTGGTAGGCATTGCCATAGTCTGTACTGGTGTTATACTGTGCCACCCATACCGGCCAGCGGCTGCTGATCAGCTCACCGTCCACGGTATTTTTCAGGAAATTCCGGTTGGCATAAAAGCCTGCCTTGTAAATGCCCGACGCTTCGATGGTTTCGCAGAATTTCACTGCATTGGCCGTCATCTGAGACTTTGGCAGGTTGGCCTTGGTCAGACGGCCGGAGCTGCCTCCGGCAAATTCGTAGTCCATGTATACCGGCAGATCCAGCTGGATGCCGTCCAGCAGTTTCAGCGTGTAATTGGCTTCCGCATAGGCCTCCAGTTCATCCAGGGCCTGCGAAAAGAAATATGCGCCCACCAGAAGACCTGCATCTTTCGCCTTCTGGAAATTTTCTTTATAATAGTCATCTTCGATCAGTTTGCCGGCATCCCCGTATCCCCGGGCCCCTACCCGGATGATGGCCACATCGATGCCGTCCGCCTTGGCCTGCTGCCAGTCCACATTGTTCTTCTGTACGTAAGATACATCCACCCCGTCTACGATCAGAACATCTCCGAAGGTGTCGCTGTGGGTATAGGTCTTCCCCGTATAGCGTGATACACTGGTGCTTCCGTAGGCTTCTGCGCCGGCGGCTGCCGATACCACCGCGAAGGCTGCCAGTGTAATCACCAGAGCCATCATGCCGGTGGTCAGAAACCGCCTCACAAATCCTGCATTCATCATTCTTTTTCCCCCTTGTTTTTGAATCTTCTGTAAATAAAACGACCGGGAGTCGAAATCCGTCACATGATTCTTCTCATTTCGACGGATTTTTCATCGCAATCTTTTTCAGTATACCACAAAATCCGCACCCCCGCCACCCCGGCTCCGGAAGATTTCGTATCTTTGCCTTATCCTGTAAAAACAAGAGGACGGCTTTCGTGCCATCCTCCCTGCATTTTTATTCTGCCTCTGCATCCAGACCGAACTCGCAATACAGCTTCCTTCTGTATGCCTTATCGGATGCCGCCTTTTTCAGATCCTCCATACGCTCCTGCCTGATCAGAAGCATGTTCAGCCTGTTCAGCTTTTCCTCGCCTTCCTCCCGGCCTTCTTCCCGGCCAATCCCGATGCCTTCTTCCCGGCCGATTCCGATACCTTCTTCTCGACCGATCCCGATGCCTTCCTCCCGGCCCGCGTCAAACCTCTGGTTCATCATTTCTTCCAGCGTCATCTGCCTCTTCCTCCATTTCGTGGTGTTATACTTTCTCACCCGCTCATCGATCGCCTGTGTCAGCCAGCTTCCATCCCGCTTGGACGGGTCATTGATATAGGCGAAAAAAGCCCGCAGTTCCTCCGGCACCTTCTCCGGTTCACATGCTGTATTTAATATAATTGTATACGACTCATCGTCAAGAAGCAAGCGGTTTTTCACATCATAAGACTGAAACCGGTACATCGGTTCTCCGGCTTTCAGATAATCATATGTACAGATGAAGATCACGAAGGAGCGCGGCAGCTTCCTGTAATCATCCCCTGCGTCCAGCGCTTCCAGATCCATATTGGCATGATAATCCCTCGACCGCATTCCCAGATGATCCCGGTAGGTCTGCATTTCCACACTGGCCCACCGCCGTGTGGAACGAAGCTGCGCATCGAACCGGACGCCATGATACTCCCTGCCGTACTTCAACGTCTTCTCTGTCTCCACCCTTATAGATTCCTGCTCCGTTTCCTGCTCCGCATCGTCATCCGCGAACAGTGGGTTCTCCGGGCTTTTGATATGGATCTTCCCGAAATCCTCCTCCGGCAGAATTGCCTGCAGCACGCCGCGGCAGATTCCCTCATCTCGCATTACCAGTGAGAAAATCAGACTGTCGGTATAGGGAATCAGATCCTCTGGCGGGATTGCATTCGGATCAAAATATTCTCCGCAGTCACGCATCCTCTCTCTTATGTCTTTTCTTATGCCTTTTCTTTCATCGTGTTCTTTCATTTCCAGTCATTCCTTCCATAATTCTGTAATTCGAACAGTAATTTCTATACAAAAATTTTACATTATGGGAAAGAATATCTCAACCGGAACTTCTCGTCATCTTTCGACACAAACCGCTATATTTCAACAATTCTGCCTGTCTTTCCGTAGATTGCAATCAAAAGAAGACGCCTCCCATGAAGCGTCTTCCGGTTACTCTCTGTTTTGTTTTCTATTGCGATTTGAATATCTTCCAGTACCGGCTGTACATGTCGTCCGCCTTCGGCCCCAGATTCTTCAGGGTCTCGCAGCGGGACAGGATTTCATCGCTCGGATTGAGGATCGGATTGTCGGTCAGGTCCAGGATCTCCGTATTCGGAATGGCATAGGTCAGATATTCGAAGTTCATCCTTGCCACATCACCCCGGAGCATGAAGTTGATCCATTCCTGCGCCCCTTCCTGGTTGGTCGTGCCGGCCGGAATAGCCCAGCAGTCGGTCCAGACTTCTGTTCCTTCCTTCGGTACCACGAAGTCCAGATCCTCATTTTCTTCCTGGGCATAGAGAACATCGCCGGAGGTGATCACTGCCATGGCCGCCGATTCACCCACCATCAGGTCTCTGGCATTATCATTGGCGTAGCTGTATACCAGCGGTTTCTGCCGGATCAGCAGATCTGTCATTTCCTGCAGCTGGCTTTCATCGGTGGTATTCATGGAATAGCCCAAGATCTTGGCTGCAATCATGTAGCCTTCCCGAATGGAGTTCGGCATCATGATCTGCTGTGACCATGCTTCATCCCACAGATCGGTCCAGCTGTCCGGTGCTTCCTCCACCATCGTGGTGTTATATATGATTCCGTAGGTTCCCCAGGTATGTGGTACGCAGTGTTTCATACCCGGATCGAATTCCTCCACAAAGCTGCGGACATTTTCCTGCAGATATTCGATATTCGGTATGTACCGGAAATCGATGGTATGCAGCAGATCTTCGGAAACCATCTTATTGATCATATAGTCCGATGCACAGATCACATCGTACTGGGCCGTCCGGTTCTTAATCACCGGGTACATTTCCTCGTTGGTGTCAAAGTAGTCCATGATCACCGTATATCCGGTTTCCTCTTCAAACATGGCAACCAGATCCGGATCGATATAATCTCCGAAATTGTAAATATACAGCTCGCCTTTGGAATCCTCCGCCGCAGAAACGCCGCCCGAGAGGGTGAATTTTGCGGTGAAGCCAAGTCCCAGCACCAGAATCAGCGCCATGGCGATCATCTTTTTCGGCCCCATGCCGCTGCCGGAGCCGCCGGAATCTCTTTTTCCCGAAGCGCTCAGCACATTGGTCACGATGAGCACCGCCAGTACCATGAGGAAAATCACCGTGGACAGGGCGTACAGGGTCGGCCGGATGCCAACCTTCACCTGGCTGTAAATCAGCGTGGACAGGGTGTTGATTCCTGCGCCCCGTGTGAAATGGGTAATGACGAAATCATCCACCGACATGGTAAAGGACAGCAGAAATCCGGAGAGAATCCCCGGCATGATATCCGGCAGCACGATGCGGAAAAACGCATAGACCGGCGTGGCACCCAGATCCAGTGCCGCTTCAAAGGTCAGGTTCTGCAGCTGTTTGAATTTCGGCATCACCGACAGGATCACATACGGGATGCAGAAGGTGATATGGGCAAACAGCACCGTACCGTAGCTGAGAGAAATGCCGAACAGCAGGAAGCTCATCATGATGGAAATACCGGTCACGATGTCGGCATTCAGCAGAGGAATATTATTCAGGCCCATGAAAAAGGACCGTTTCTTTTCTGACATGGTATTCAGACCGATGCAGGCCAGCACACCAATGATCGTTGCGATGGTGGCAGACCACAGAGCGATGGAAAGAGTATTTCCCAGGGCCTCCATGATTTCCTGATTCTGGAACATCTCCTGATACCACTTCAGGGAAAATCCCTGCCAGGCGTTCATGCTCTTTCCTGCATTGAAGGAAAGAACCATCAGCGTGGCGATGGGCAGATACAGGAAGAGGACGATCAGGCCCAGATACAGGCCGTGGCCGATGCGGGCGGATTTGGACTTTTTTGTATTCATATGAGATTGCCCTCCCCGTTCCGGTCGAATTTTTCAATGAGTGCCATGCTGATCACAATGAAGATCATCATGACCAGAGACAGACCGGAGCCCAGATTCCAGTTGGAGCTGGCAGTGAATTCCTGCTCGATGATGTTGCCGATCAGGTTCACCTTGCCGCCGCCCAACATGTTGGAAATGGCGAAGGTGGTCAGCGATGGTACGAAGACCATGGTCACGCCGCTGACAATGCCGGGAACAGACAGAGGAATCAGCACCTTCCGCAGCACCACGGATTTGCTGGCACCCAGATCATAAGCCGCTTCGATGAGGTTGTTGTCGATCTTCACCAGGGCGTTATAGATCGGCAGCACCATGAACGGCAGATAGTCATAGACCATGCCCAGCACCACGGCTGCCGGTGTATTGATGATCTTCAGGGACGGAAGTCCTGCAGCACCCAGAAGGGTGTTGATGACACCTCCCTTTTCCAGCAGAACCTGCCACGCCATGGTCCGCAGCAGGAAGTTCATCCACATGGGCAGAATGAACAGGAACACCATGAAGCCTTTCTTTCCCAGCTTGCTGTCCTTCAGAATCAGCCCCAGTGGGAAAGCCAGTACCAGGCAGATCACCGTGCTGATCAGGGACAGGGCAAGGGAAAGTCCCAGCGCCCTGGCATGATCGCCGCCGAACATGGCGGCCACGTTATCCAGTGTAAATGCGCCGCTGCGATCTGTCAGGCCGTACCAGGCGATGACGCCCATGGGTACCAGGGTGCCGCAGAGGATAAATGCCACAAAAGGGGCGGAAAACAGTTTCTTAGTCATCTAACGAAATCGCCTCCTCATCCTCAGACTGCGGTTTATTCATGATCTGAATATTTTCCGGTGTCACGCCGATGGATACCTTCGTTCCCACCGGATAGCTGGTGGTATTCTGTGCCACCCATTCAAAACCGCCGGCTTCGATACACATCTCATAATGCACACCGATAAAGACATTGGAAGTCACCACACCGTCCATAATGCCTTCCCCCGGTTTTCCGATCAGGATATCCTCCGGACGGATTACCACGTCCACCGATGTTTTCTTTCCGAAGCCCTCGTCGATACACGGGAATACATGACCGCAGATTTCCACCACCCGGTCTTCCAGCATGATACCGTCGATGATGTTGCTGTCGCCGATGAAGTCTGCCACGAAGGCGTTTTCCGGTTCGTTATAGATCTGCTCCGGTGTGCCCATCTGCTGTATGTAGCCCTGATTCATGACCACCACCTTATCCGACATGGTCAGCGCCTCCTCCTGGTCGTGGGTTACATAAAGGAAGGTAATCCCCAGTTCACGCTTCAGGCGAATCAGTTCATACTGCATTTCCTGACGCATTTTCAGATCCAGCGCCCCCAGCGGTTCGTCCAGAAGAAGTACCCGGGGCTCATTGACGATGGCCCTGGCGATGGCGATCCGCTGCTGCTGGCCGCCGGAAAGGGAATCCACCGAACGCTTTTCATAGCCGGACAGATTCACCAGCTTCAGGGCATATTTGATCTTATCATTGATATAGTCCTGGCTTTTTCCGCTGATCCGCAGACCGAATGCGATGTTTTCTGCGATATTCATATTGGGGAACAGGGCATATTTCTGAAATACCGTATTGACGTGCCTCTTGTTGGGCGCCAGATCGGTAATGTCTTTCCCTTCGAAGATGACCTTGCCCGTATCCGGCCTGGTGAAGCCGCCTACGATACGCAGGGTCGTGGTCTTGCCGCAGCCGGAAGGACCCAGCAGCGTAATGAACTCATTCTCCTTAATGGATAACGTAAACTCATCCAGAACCGTTTCTCCGTCATAAGATTTGGATAAATCAACTAATTCAATCAGTGCCATGGCTGCTGTTAGAAA
This sequence comes from Bacillota bacterium, assembly GCA_029219125.1. Classification (GTDB taxonomy): domain Bacteria; phylum Bacillota; class Clostridia; order Peptostreptococcales; family Anaerovoracaceae; genus RGIG7179. Next base: position 2,431 of record JAQXSU010000118.1, on the reverse strand, counting down.
CTCGGCGGGGTGGAGACCCACAGAATTTCCGCTCCTTTCTTTGAAGTAATATAATGTGTCTTATCCGGTGTATAGTAGAAGGATTCGCCTGCCTTCGCCCGGTAAAGTTCTTTTCCGATATGTATGGTAATCTGCCCTTTCAGCACATAGCCGAACTCCTCCCCTTCATGGGGTGTGTCAGGGTAAGTGCTGCCGCCGGCCGAAAGGGTGAGGCGTATGGGCTCCATCTGATTTTTCTGTGCGTTGGGGATGATCCACTCGGTCTTGTTTTTCAGTTCCTCGTCGATCTTCTCAAAATAGTCTTCGTCGCCGAATACCACCTGTGCCGGGGTTTCCTCCGCAGCGAAAAAATGCTGCAGGTCGGTGCCCAGACACTGCAGGATGTCCTCCAGAGTGGAAATGGACGGAGATGTCACATCATTTTCCAGCTGAGAGATGAACCCCTTGGAAAGTTCGCTCCGGTCAGCCAGTTCCTCCTGGGTCAGCCCGTTTAAGATTCGAAGTTCTCTGATTTTGCTTCCGATTTCCATAGTTTCGCCTTCGTTTCCTGATCATTTCGCCCGTCCGGGGCGTTTTATAATAATAAACTTTTAGTTTAGCAATACTAAACCGCATTGCAAATGATATTATATAGAAAACCTGTGAAATGTCAAGGGGTTTCAGCAATTTTCCTGAAATCTCCACATGAAAAAAACGGGAATACCGCTTCGTTTCCCAAGGGTTTCCCGTTCCTTTCCGATGTATTTTCCGTATTCTCAGCCGTTCAGTTTCGCAGCAGCCTGCGCACCGGTCATGCCGATCTCCACACCCAGCGCTGCAGCAGCAGGGGTTACGCCCTTCACCGGGTTGGCCAGAATCTCCTCAAAGGATGCACCGCCCACGATGGCCGCAGCATCATCAAATTTCTCTGCTGCTGGCTGATTCAAATAGCCGCACATGATGTATCCTTTCTTGCAGAGCAGAACCAGCATATTCGGATGTCCTTCTCCGCCCGGAGCCTGCACCAGAATGCCCTGTACCGCTTTGCCTTCTACTTCCAGTAAATCCAATTTTACCATTTTCGTTTCCTCCTTCAAGATGCAATGAACTATATGAATGGATCACGGCCTGGCCGCTTCCATAATATACAGAAATGCCGCATCAAATCTCCCCTGATGGACTTCCGCATCGAAATCGCCGGATGCGCCGCTGCGGATCATGGCTTCGTGGATATAATGCTGGTGAAGGGCAATCATCAGTTCCATGGTCTTTTCTGCCTTTTCCGGTGCCACGAAGCCTTCCGCCACCAGATCCTTCATCATCAGGCTGTCCCGCTCATACATGGTCCCCAGCCGGAGCATCTGCTTCATCTGCCCGCTGAGACCATCCAGTTCCTGCGGAAACAGCTGCTCATAATAGACCTGCAGCACCTCGCCCAGAAGCCCGCTGTGCCTGCCGAAAAACATGCCGTGGAAAATCTCCGGTTCCCGGAACGCACAGGTATTGAAGCTCCGGTAGATCATCTGGTACCGCTGAAAGGCATTCATGTCCTCCGTCAGGTTCTTTTCCAGAAGTGCCACATACTCCCGCAGATACCGTACCGATGCGAACAGAGTCAGATGCTCCAGATCCTGAAAATAGTTATACAGCGTCGCACTGTTGTACCCGGCCTCAGATGCCACCTTCCGGATGGAAAGCCCTCCGGGTCCCTCCTTTCGCAGCAGCCCCTCCGCCGCTTCAATGAAGAGCATCATGACACGCTTCTTTTTTACGTTTAATTCCTCCATGAACCTTCCTTTCGAAAAAATATTGACAGACAGACAGTCTCCGTCTATAATCTAATCGTGATTATTTTCTAATCATGATTACTTTTTATGAACAAAATATATGCACCCGGCCCTTTGCTGCGCCGCGGTTTTTCTGTTTTCGAGGTGGCAACATGAAAAAAAAGATTACCCTTTCCGGCTCCATGCTGGTATTTTTCGGCGCACTCTTCTGGAGTCTCAACGCCCCCCTGGTCAAGTTTCTTCAGGTAGACGCCCTTCTGACCTGCGGCCTGCGGTCTCTCATTGCCGGCGTATTTCTGCTTCCGTTTCTCCGGCCGTCGAAACTTCGCTGGTCCCCGTGGCTTGCCGTTTATCTGGTTTCCTACGCCTGCCTCTGCCTGGGCGTTGTTCTGGCCCTTCGCCAGACTTCCGCAGCCATTGCCATCGGCATGCAGTACGCCAGCATCGTGTGGCTCTTCCTGGCTTCTGCCATCGCAAACCGGAAGCTGGAACGAAAACGCGTCCTTCCGGTGGTTCTGATCACCGTCGGTGTAGTCATCTTCATGCTCTCCGGCATCTCCGGAAGCTCCATGACAGGAAACCTGATTGCCCTGACCGAAAGCATCTCCTTCGCATTCATGACAGTGGGTGCCAAGAAATCTGCAGGGGATAATCCACTGGGACTG
>JAQXSU010000117.1 GCA_029219125.1 Bacillota bacterium | reverse complement strand
AAAGACTCATCTGTTCCATCATCTCACATCTTCCTCCTCTCCAGCACCTGTTTCCTCTGCTGCGAAAAATTTCCGGTATTCCTCCTGGAACACGCTGCCCTTGCGCCAGATGAACGCGAACTCGTGCTGCACCGAAAAATCTTCCAATTCCACTTTTACCAGCTGACCCGACGCCAGCTCTTTCTCCACGGCCCGCTCATACAGAAACGTAATGCCGCAGCCGGCTTCCGCCAGACTTTTGATGGCGCTGATGTTGTTGATCTGAATATAATTGGCAAAATCCTCCAGGCCGAAGTTTTTCTCTTTCAGATTTTTTTCCAGGATCTCCCGGGTTCCCGAACCCTCTTCACGGATCAACAGGGTTTCAGAGAGCAGGTCACGGATCTTTCTTTTCTCCCGGGCCTTCCCCCTCAAAATCCGCTCTGCGGCGGGCTTTCCGCAGACGCAGATATAATTTTCCAGAGAATAGACCGCATAGTCATATTCCTTCTTTTCGAAATACCCTTCCACCAGGGCGAAATCGATTTCACCCTGATCCAGAAGCTCGGTCAGCCGCCGTGTATTGGCCACCTCCACCAGGATCCGGTCCTCCGGATGGTCCTGCAGATAGGCTTTCACACGGTCCGCAACCAGCGTCTCCCCCACCGTCAGCGTCGCCCCCAGGCGCAGCTGACGCCGTCCGCCCGCAGCATGAACGATTTTGCGAAGAAATTCCTGATCATGAACCATGGTGGTTGCCACACTGAGAATCTGCTGGCCGGCCTCGGTGAGAAACATCTTCTTCCCCTCGTAGCGGAACAGCGGCGTGCCGTATTCGTTCTCCAGCCAGCGGATATGCTGGGACACCGTGGGCTGGGTGATGGACAGGCTTTCTGCTGCCCGGGTAAAGTTCATATATTTGCAGACTTCAATGAACGTATGAATGCGAAAATCCAGCATGGCCGGCCTCCTTTCCTGACTTCTTCTGCCTTCAGTATATCATAATTATTTATTATTGTTAAATATATTTTTATAATTTTACATTATCGTTAATTCGTATTATAGTGATACATGGAAAATATCAGAAATGACATACTATATACAATGTAAAAAAGGAGAACACGCCATGAATTTCATTCAGGAAAAAGGCAAAGGGCTGCTCCTCTGCCTGATCATCGCTGTACCGAGCTGGTTTCTGGGCCAGCAGTTTCCCATCATCGGCGGTCCGGTCATTGCCATCATCGCCGGCATGATCCTGACCCTGCTGCTGAAGGACAAGTCCGCCTTCCAGGCCGGCATCACCTTCACATCGAAAAAGATCCTTCAGTGGGCCGTCATTCTGCTGGGCTTCGGACTGAATCTTTCCGTGGTCATCACCACCGGCAAGCAGTCCCTGCCGATCATCATCGCGACCATCACCACATCCCTGGTGATTTCCTACGTGCTCTGCCGCGTGCTGAAGATGCCTTCCAAAATCTCCACTCTCGTGGGTGTGGGCTCGTCCATCTGCGGCGGAAGTGCGGTGGCTGCCACTGCACCGGTTATTGATGCTGACGACGAAGAAGTGGCCCAGGCCATCTCCGTCATCTTTTTCTTCAACGTGGTTGCCGCTCTGGTGTTCCCTGCACTGGGAAATGCCATCGGCTTTGACACCACCAGTGGGGAAGCCTTCGGTATCTTCGCCGGAACCGCAGTCAACGACACTTCTTCTGTAACTGCGGCAGCATCCACCTGGGACAGCATGCACAACCTGGGCTCTGCAACCCTGGATAAGGCGGTCACCGTCAAGCTGACCAGAACACTGGCCATCATCCCGATTACTCTGGTACTGGCCTTCTGGCAGGCCCATAAAGCGAAAACCGCTGCCGATGGAGCAGAAGGCGCAGGTTCCGGTTTTGACTTTAAGAAATCCTTCCCGTTCTTCATCATTTACTTCATCGCAGCGTCCCTGATCACCACGGTGGCCGGAAGCTTCGGTGTGCCGGCTTCCTTCTTCGCGCCGGTGAAGACACTGAGCAAATTCTTCATCGTTCTGGCCATGGCAGCCATCGGTCTCAACAGCAACATCGTGAAGCTGATCAAAACCGGCGGCAAGCCGCTGTTCATGGGCTTCTGCTGCTGGGTGGGCATCACCGGTGTCAGCCTGATCATGCAGCATGTGATGGGACTCTGGTAACCGAATCCACGAAAAAAGCGGCCTGACCGGCCGCTTTTTTCAGTGCTTTTATTTCTGCAGGGTGCTGCAGGTCTTCCAGATACCCATCTTCTTTGCTGCTTCGATCAGCTCATCTCTGAAATCAGGATGTGCGATGGAAACCAGAAGTTCAGCTCTTTCATAAGTATTCTTACCCTTCAGGTTTA
>JAQXSU010000116.1 GCA_029219125.1 Bacillota bacterium | reverse complement strand
CCAGCAGCTTCTCTGCGAAATCCTCCACGGACATTTCGCCCAGTTCCCCTACCTTGGCACTGCGGACGGTTACCGTACCGGCTTCCATTTCCTTTTCGCCGATGATGCAGAGATAGTTGACTCTCTCATTTCTGCCCTGCCGCAGCTTGTAACCGATCTTTTCATTGCGGACATCGGTTTCCACGCGAAGTCCCAGCTCTTCCAGCTGCTGCTTTACTTCTTCGGCGTATGGTGCGAATTTTTCCGTTACCGTCAGCAGACGAACCTGAACCGGCGCCAGCCACAGAGGGAATTTACCTGCACAGTGCTCTGTCAGAATACCAATGAACCGTTCGATGGAACCGAAGATTACACGGTGAATCATGATCGGACGGTGCTTTTCACCATCTGCGCCGATATAAGTCAGATCAAAACGCTGCGGCATCTGCAGATCCAGCTGAATGGTACCGCACTGCCAGGTTCTTCCGATGGAATCCTGCAGGTGGAAGTCCAGCTTAGGGCCGTAGAATGCGCCGTCGCCTTCATTGATCACGAATGGTACGCCCATCTCCTCGATGGCGCTGCGCAGTGCGTTTTCTGCCATTTCCCATTCTTCATCAGTACCCATGGAGTCCTCCGGACGGGTGGACAGTTCCACGTGATATTCGAATCCGAACATCTTGTATACGTCATCGCAGAACTTGGCAACTGCCTTGATCTCGTCATTTACCTGTTCCGGCAGCATGAAGATATGTGCATCATCCTGGGTAAAGGTTCTGACACGCATGAGGCCGTGCAGTGCGCCGGACAGTTCGTGACGGTGTACCTGTCCCAGTTCGCCGCAGCGGATCGGGAATTCTCTGTAAGACCACATCTTTCTCTTATATACCAGCATGGAACCCGGGCAGTTCATCGGTTTCACCGCATAATCTTCGTCATCGATCTTGGTGAAGTACATGTTGTCCTTATAGTGATCCCAGTGGCCGGAAGTTCTCCAAAGCTGCTCGTTTAAGATCAGCGGCGTCTTGATTTCCTCATAGCCTCTCTTTCTGTGCTCTGTACGCCAGAAGGCTTCCAGTTCATTTCGGATAATCATGCCTTTCGGCAGGAAGAACGGGAATCCCGGGCCTTCATCGGTCAGCATGAACAGATCCATTTCCTTACCGATTCTGCGGTGATCACGCTTTTTCGCTTCTTCCATCTTCGTGATATATTCGTCCAGCTCTTCCTGAGTCGGGAATGCAGTTGCATAGATTCTCTGCAGCATCTGACGATTGGAATCACCTCTCCAGTATGCACCGGCCACGCTCATCAGCTTGTAAGCCTTAATCTTTCCGGTGGATTCCATATGCGGTCCTGCACAGAGATCCACGAAGTCGCCCTGCTTGTAGAAGGAGATCACCGCGTCCTCCGGCAGATCCTGAATCAGTTCTACCTTGTAAGGTTCATTTCTTTCTTCCATGAACTTGATTGCCTCTTCTCTCGGCAGTTCAAATCGTTCCAGCGGATAATTTGCCTGTACGATCTTCTTCATTTCCTTCTGGATCTTCGCGAAATCTTCTTCGCCGAACTTATGCTCCGACTCAAAATCATAGTAGAAGCCGTTATCGATTGCCGGGCCGATGGCCAGCTTGGTATCCGGCCACAGACGCTTTACAGCCTGCGCCATGATATGGGAGGCCGTATGTCTGTAATCATGTCTCACCTGTTCATCTTCCCAGTTTAATTTTTCTTTCGCCATTGTATATTCACCTTTTCTTTCTAAAAATTATCACTTTTTTTCGCAATCCCGCAAAATCTTTTCGCCCGGCTCTGTGGGAAAGGCCGGCAGTCCCCATGCGCCGGGGCCGCGTCTGGAATTGTTTAACCGGTTCCAGCCCCGTATCAGGTGCCTTGTGTGGTCACCGCTTCCGGATCGTCATACGCCGTGCCCGGATCGGCTGCAGCCGGATCGGACGGCTGATTTGGATCGGTCGTCTGGCCCGGATCCGTCGGCTGGTTTGGATCCGTCGGCTGGTTTGGATCCACCGGCTGGTT
>JAQXSU010000115.1 GCA_029219125.1 Bacillota bacterium | reverse complement strand
GGAGGATTTTGTCAGGTCACCTGCGGATGTGATCATTATTTCTGCTCCGGGATATGTCAAAGAGATCGGGGCAGCTATAGTAAAGCTTTGCGAAGGATACGGCATCAGGATGCCGGAGGTATACAGCATTCTGGAGCTTGGGTGATACGTGTTTCCGTAAAAGAATGACCGAAGAGATAATCAAAGCCATCTCAATGGCGAATACAAGAAAAAAGGGCGCGTGAAAAAACGAAAGTTTTTTTCATGCGTCCTTTTTGCTTGGGCACAGCTTGGGATTTTTCATAGAAAAAAGTGCATAAATCCCCCTACCCCATAAGATCAACTCTGTTGACAACTTATGCGGCTGTCGTTTTCTTCATCTGTTTATTGTGGAATTTATAGAGATTCTGCCCGATAGAAACGAGTAAAACCTCGAGTCGGACTGATTTGATACCTCTTCGTACGATCCGTTTGTACCAGCGGTCATTCTTCATGATTCCAAAAGTACCTTCCGCCTGGATTGAGCGGTTCATTCGTAACAGAGCACCGTGTATGCTTTCCAGGTTGTCTATAACCTCCTGATGCATGGCTGTTAGTTCCTGATTGATCCGTACAGTACGGTTCTTATCTGTTTTCTTGCATCTGTCAGCATACGGACAACCGGTGCAGTCCTCGCACTCATAGATCTCTTCCTGCCTGCCATAGTTGTTGTCTTTCACAGACTGACGATACTTCAGATAGAACTTTTTCCCGTTTGGGCAGCGCATGATTCCATCTTCACCAATTGGAAAGTTCACCGCCCGGAATGGATCTTCGTGATACTTCTTATCCGTAGTTTCCTTCTTGAACATCGTGAACTTCATGTATTTTTCCATGCCGTTCTTTTCACAAAAGATGTAGTTGTTATAGGAACCATAACCGGCATCCGCAACCGGATACTTCGGATAAAAGCCGTACGTATCATGAAACTTATTCATGAGCGGGATAAAACAGTCCATGTCTGTCCGGTACTGATTCACGTCAACCACTGCGATATATTCGTCAGCCACCCCTATCTGGACATTGTATGCCGGAAGCAGCTGGTCATTTCCCATGTAGTCTGTCTTGATGCGCATAAAGGTGGCAGAGTGATCCGTCTTGGAATAACTGTTTCTTCCTTCTCCGCAGATGTTTATCTTTTCCACGTATTCTGAAAGCTGTTCCGCATACTCTGTAAGTTTCTCATAATGACGCTGCTGGATGCTCTTACGGTGGCCCCTGCCGGTTACGAATGCGGATTCGTCCAGCTGCCACACTTTCGCATACTTTTCAGCTGTCTCTTTTATGTATTCCGGTGCGTATTCAGAGTTGATGCTGAGCTTTACTCCCGTGCAGGATAACTCTTCGTTGATCTCTTCAAACAGATGTGTGATCTTATCGAAAAGGCGGTATCTTGATTTCTCGGTCGCCTTTTTCCATACCCAGGAATACTTGTTTGCATTGGCTTCAAATTTAGAACCGTCTATGTAAAGATGCTGAAGATCCACATGTTCTGTTTCAAAGATCTTTCGGTTGATGTCGTTGAATATCTCTTCGATGGAATCGTCGATCACTTCATTGATGAAGTAGCCGAAAGTGCGGTAGGATGGAGTCTCATGCTCCATGAGATACATGAAGCGGAGATTGACCTTACACTGGTCCTCCAGCTCACGTAATGAGATGTAGCCATTCGTCATAAATCCGAATAATACTGTTTTCAGCATGCTGACCGGGTTATATCTGAGTCTTCCCGTATAGTGTTTCGGGATGCTTTTCAGATATTTCTCCAATTCGATCTCCTCCATAAATCTGTCGAATGTCAGCACGGGGTCACAGATATCCAGATAATCTGAAATAAGCATTGGCAGAACTGCCTGTTTTGAAGTAGAATAGACCTCGTTAAATTTTTTCATCACAAGTTAAATTTTAACACAAAAAGAAGGACCTTGGGCTCTTATCGAACCCTCGGTCCTTCTTTTTTCTAGGCTATGCTTTTTTCACAGCCCCTTTTTTCTGAAAGAGGCTTATATGTCGTAGCTTATATGCCGCATAGCATATAAACTGCGGCATATAAGCCTTTGAAGTAAAGGACAGGTTATTTCAGAGCCGGATCAGTTTTCAGCAGTTTCAGATGAGCTGCCGCCTCTTTCCTCTGGCTTCGGGAGAGCGGAGGAGATGGCATCAAAATCAGCCTGGGTGATCACGCCTGCTTCGAGCATATTATTGAGAAGCTGAGATCCGAAAAATGCCGGCCTGCGGCCGCGGGCTCCGTTATTATCATTGTTTGAAGCAGGAAGAGAGGCTTCGTTGTCATTATCTGCCGTTTTTTCAGGTCTTTCCGTCCGTTCCGGTCTTTCCGGTCGTTCAGCATTTTCGTCGGAATTTGCAGCAGTGCCGTCGGAATTTGCAGCAGTGCCGTCGGAATTTGCAGCAGTGCCGGAGGAGCTCATGACG
>JAQXSU010000114.1 GCA_029219125.1 Bacillota bacterium | reverse complement strand
GAGAATATATTTCTTTGCACCGGTCAGGCATCTGGCTTCTTCCAGACAGGCAGCCGCAGCCGCCGCAGAGATCATCGTCATATAGAAACAGATTTTTTTACCCATCCATTCTGTCAGATAGATGGTATATCGATAGCCGGTTGAACCAATTTCCGCAATCCGTTCACAGTTCAGATGTTCGAGGGCCCACTGGATCGCCTTATAGGAAAACGTGATGATACATACATCGCTGGCCGGATCCCGCTTTCCATACAATGCTTCTGGTGTCAGCAGAGGCATTGTCGCATTGTCAAAGGTATTCTGAATCATGGGACTCTCCTTTATTTTATCATCTGATAAATTTCATGGAGCATGGTCAGCACCGCATAGTTACGGTTCCATTTTCGGCTGGAATTATGGCGCTGCACCTGCGTTACCCTGGTCTGCCCTTTATAGGTCAGACCGATATAAATTGTACCGACCGGTTTGCCTTCGGACGGATCCGGTCCTGCCACGCCTGTGACAGAAACGCAGAGAGCGGAGCCTGTTTTCTTCGCCAGACCTTCTGCCATTGCTGCTGCCGTCTCCTCACTGACTGCACCGTAAGCATCCAGCGTCGCAGCAGATACCTCCAGTTCCTCCATCTTTGCACGGTTGGTATAGGTTACGATCCCCCGCTCAAAAACCGCAGAAATCCCCGGCACTTCAGTCAGCGCACCGGCAAATAATCCGCCGGTACAGGATTCTGCGCAGGAAATGGTGATGTTTTTCTCTTTCAGAAGGCGTCCCACCACATCCACCAGTTCCTCGTTATCATAGCTGTAAATGTATTCTCCGATGATGGCGTTTACTTTTTCTGTAATTTCCTCCACCGCAGCTTTCGCTTCTTCTTCCGATGGCCGCTTAGACGCAATCCGAAGGCTGCATTCGCCTTCTTTGGCATACGTTGCAATGGTAGGATCCGTCTGTCCGTCGATCAGCGGCAGCAGCTTCGTTTCCATCAGGGATTCTCCCAGTCCAAAGGTACGGATCTGCCGGTAATAGATCACACTGTCCTGCCATTTCTGCAGCAGCGGTTTTACCTGTTTCTGGAACATATTGGTCATTTCCCGCGGCGGTCCGGGCATGGAGATGATCCATTTTCCATCCCGTTCCAGGGCGAATCCCGGTGCGGTCCCGGCATCGTTAGGAAGTACGATAGCCCGGGACGGCATATGGGCCTGTTTATAGTTATTTTCAGTCAGAATGCGGTTTCTACGGGCAGCATAAGCCTTCAGTTCTGCCATACAGTCATCATTGACCACCAGATGATCGCCCATGGTTTCGCAGATGACTTCCTTGGTCAGATCGTCCTGGGTCGGACCGAGCCCGCCGGTGGTCAAAATCAGGTCACAGTCCCGAAATGCCAGCTCGATCAGATCATGCAGCCTTCCCGGATTGTCCCCCACCGTATAGTGATACATCACATCATATCCCAGGTGGTTCAACTGTTCCGACAAATATGCCGCATTTGTATTTACAATCTGTCCGAACAGAATCTCTGTTCCCACCGTTAAAATTGCCGTTTTCAAAATGTGTTCCTCCTTACGTTCTCTTTGCTGTTTATTCCATGAACTGCACGCTGACTCCTGCAGGATCTTTCACAAAGAAAAATCTTACATTCGGTGCCGGTGTGATAAATGGTGTCACTTCAAAGCCTTCTGCAGCCAGCTGATCCCGCAGCGAATCGATATCATCCGCATGGAAACCGATGGAAAGATTATCATTCCCGGCATAGTCTGCTCCAGGTTTTTCGATGATTTCAATCTCCGTGTCTCCTTTTTCTTCTGCCAGAAACACCATATTTCTGCCCATCGGACGCATATCCGTCTTCACAGTCATACCGGTGTAGGTCTCATAAAACATGATTTCCTTTTCAAAATGTTCCGTCTGAATGGTAATATGTGCGATTTTCATTTAGTTATCCTCCTCAAATTTTTTGATTGGGTGCCTGATTACCGTCTTCAGCTTATCCGGATTGCATTTTCTTGGGTCAGACAGATAGATTTCATGATGCATCCTGTTCTCGCTGAAATCATTGATATAGCCGTTCTGCTCCAAAAAAGCATCCATCAATGCAACACTTGCCGGTTCATCATCAAAGGAGCCATGATGCATCATCTGCACGCACAAACCTTCTTCCATTGGCAGGAACTCTGCTGCAGAGCAATCCAGTTTCTTCTTTTTCGACGCAGTTTCTACTGCCCATTTGAAATCCTCTTCTGTCACGAAATCAGGCAGACGAATCACAGATATCCAGTGAAAGGTATCCTTGTTTCCGTAATCGACCCCTTCTATGCCCTTCTGCCACCAGAACCCTTCCAGCGGAGGAACCACATATTCAAAGAACCCCTGGATTCGGTAATCCGTCTTATAACTCATTTTCAATGTATATGCTACTGCATACAATACACCGACCGCCTGCTGATATGCACCGCCTTCTTCATTGGGATTTCCGGTGCCCCTGACTGCAATGTAATTCATCTTCGGCACCGTTACAATCTCCGGTTTATTCTTGGACATATAAAACTCTTTATATTCCTTTTTAAAATCGAATGCCATAGTTTTCCCTCCTTTGATAGTGTTATAACACCTTATATGCAAGGTTCCGCCGCTTTGTTGCCTGACTGCGTATTCATGTTCAAAAGATTCATTGATACTGACAAATATGAATTGGCTTATTTCTTGTCTTTCACAAAGAACGAAATACCAAATAAGGCAACCATAACGATGGCATAGACAGCATAGCATACTCGCCATAGGTCTGGTCCAAACTCAAATGTACCAATATAGATTACCTTTCCCAATGC